>JACMJB010000480.1 GCA_014380815.1 Armatimonadota bacterium | reverse complement strand
CTTTCGCTGGAAGGCAAGCGTGCGATTGTCACCGGCGCGGGGCGCGGGGGGCGCGGGATCGGTGCCGGGATCGCCGCCGCGCTTGCGTCCGCCGGTGCGGATGTCTTGATTACGGCCCGGACAAACCTCGCGGATGCGGAAGCGGTCGCCCAGTCGGTGATCGCTCTGGGGCGGCAGGGTATCGCCGCCGCCTGCGATGTTTCCGACAGCGCTTCGGTTGAGAAGCTGTTCGAGCGGGCAAAGACGGAGTGGGGACGGGTGGATATACTCGTCAATAACGCGGGAATCACGCGCGATGGCCTGCTGCTACGCATGACCGACGACGCCTGGGATTCGGTCCTGGATACCAATCTCAAGGGGACATTTCTCTGCACTCGCGCGGCGGCGAAGCTGATGGTAAAGCAGCGCGCGGGACGTATAATCAACATAACGTCGGTCATGGGGCAGGTGGGAAACCCGGGCCAGGCGAACTATTCGGCATCGAAGGCAGGGATCATCGGGTTCACGCGGACGATCGCCCGGGAACTCGGGTCCCGGAACGTGACCGTCAACGCGGTCGCACCAGGCTTCATCGAGACCCAGATGACGGATGTGATGAACGGCGAGATGCGCGAGGCGGCACTGGGCAAGATCCCACTCGGACGACTCGGCACGCCGGAAGATGTGGGCAGTATCGTGGCGTTTCTCGCCTCGGATGCGGCCTCGTATGTCACGGGGCAGACAATCACCGTGGACGGTGGTATGACGGTGTGACGGTCCCTCTGAGTGGGACACCCTGCTAAACTGCGGGAATTAATAATTCGGGAGAATATGCGAATGTCTACGTTTGATCGTGTGAAAAAGGTTGTCGTGAGCCAGCTTGAAGTCAGCGAGGAGGAGGTCACCCCGACCGCTTCGTTCGTGGACGATCTGGGAGCGGACTCTCTGGATGTCGTTGAGCTTGTCATGGGCCTGGAAGAAGAGTTCGATGTCGAGATTCCCGATGAGGATGCTGAAAAGATCGCAACTGTCGGCGATGCCGTCACCTATATTGATACCAAGACCCAGGCCGCTTGAGTTTTGGCCTCGCCACCCTGTCCGCAATGGACGCGAAACGGCAAGGCCCCGCGCCTTGCCGTTTTTGTTCCCCCGAGTGAGTCGCTATGAGTAATCCGAGCAGTCGTAAACGTATCGTTATTACCGGTCTTGGCGCGGTGACCCCGCTGGGAATCGGCAAAAAGGTCTACTGGGATGCCCTGGTTTCCGGCACTTCCGGAATCGGCCCGATCACCCGGTTCGACCCGACCGGCTTTGACGTGAGGATCGCCGCCGAGGTAAAAGGCTTTGAACCCGGCGATTTCATGGACAGCCGCGAAGCCCGCCGAATGGACCGCTTCGCCCAGTTCGGGGTTGCTGCAGCGAGACTCGCCATCGAGGATGCCACCCTGACCATTGACGAACACAATGCGGAGCGCGTCGGGGTTATGGTTGGATCTGGTGTCGGCGGCCTGCAGTCGCTGGAAGATCAGATGCGAATCCTCATCGAGAAAGGGCCGAGTCGCGTCTCGCCGTTCCTGATTCCCATGATGATCGCCGATATGGCGACCGGTCAGATCTCGATCTTGACCGGTGCGAAGGGACCAGGCTCGACCGTTGTGACCGCCTGTGCGACGGGTGCGAACGCGATCGGGGACAGCATGGAGATTCTCCGCCGGGGCGATGCCGACGTCATGATCGCGGGCGGCACCGAGGCGGCGGTTACTATGACCAGTGTCGCGGGCTTCGGGAACATGAAGGCCATGACCTCCAAATTTAACGAGTGCCCGCAGAAAGCGTCTCGTCCCTTCGAGGCGTCCCGGAGCGGTTTCGTCATCGGGGAGGGGGCCGGGGTGTTGATCCTGGAAACGTTGGAAAACGCCGAAAAGCGACGTGCGCCCCATATCTATGCGGAGTTGGTTGGCTATGGTATGAGCAGCGATGCCTACCATATTACGCAACCCGCTCCGGACGGCACGGGGGTGGTGCGTGCGATCCACCACGCCCTGCGGGATGCGGGGGTCGCTCCGGAGGAGGTCGGCTACATCAACGCGCATGGTACCTCCACCCCGATGAACGACAAAGCCGAAACGGGTGCGCTCAAGGCCGCGTTCGGCAAGCATGCCCATGTGCTCGCGGTCTCCTCCACGAAATCCATGACCGGGCATCTGCTGGGTGCCGCCGGGGCGATCGAGGCGATCGCCGCGGTCCTCGCGATCTCGGAGGAGACCCTGCCGCCCACCATCAACTACGACACTCCGGACCCGGACTGCGACCTGGACTATGTTCCGAATACTGCCCGCAAGGCCAGAGTCGAGGTTGTGGTGTCGAACAACAGTGGTTTTGGCGGTCACAACGCAGTCATCGTGATGCGCCGGTTCCACTGAACGAAAAAGCCCCGCCGCAAGGTGTTTCTCCCTGGCGGCGGGGCTTTTTTTCGCATGCGATTGCGCTACTTCAAGTAAGGGGCAACGGCTTTCTCGAACTGTGCGGGGGTCTGACCGGCAATCAGGGTCTTGACCAGCTTCCCACTTCGCGAGAAGATGTAGGTTCGTGGCAGAGCGACGGCGGCATCCGCCGGCAGCTTCGGCTCCAGGAACTTCAGGTAGCCCTCGTCCACTTCCGCGCCGCCCCGGTTCACGAACGTGCCGGTACTCAGGCCGCTCCGTGTCAGAAATGGCTTGACCTTGCCGGGAATGTCCTTGGGATCATCGAAGCTGACCGTGACCAGGTCCATCCCCTTTGCCTTGTATTTTTTCTGCAGCGCGACCAAGCCGGGGAACTCCTCGACACAGGGGCCGCACCAGGTAGCCCAGAAGTTCACGACCACGACTTTGTTCTTCCGCGCGGCGACCTGTTTTCTCAGGCCCGCGGCATCAATCAAAGGCACGGTCGGGGCGGCGGCAGTGGCAGCGGTCCCGGCGGTTACGATCAGGATCGCCGCGGCGCTCAGCAGCGCGCGGCCCCAAGGGTTTGGTATTGTTTGCATCATGTTTTAGGACTGGGCCGAAGGGACGGGGACGCGCTTGATGGAGCAGCCAAACGCCCGTGCCCCCTTGATGACGACGCTTCGTCCCTGGGTGAGAGAATCTAAGGCATCGCGCAAAAGCTGCTGTTTGACCGCGCTGGCATCCTGCGAGTCATCAATCGGGCCGTGGAACGCCAGCTTGCCGCTGGCATCCAAGACAAACACCTCCGGTGTCACACTGGCTTCGTACTGATCTGCCACTTTGTTTCCCGGATCTTTCAGGATCGGGAACGTGAGGCCGTTCTTTTTGGCATGGCTCACCACCTCGGTTGCGGACTCCTGCTTGTTCGAGTTGATCCCAACGAACTGGACCTCTTTATCCGCGTACGCCGCCGTCAACTGCGCCATTCGCGTGTTATACGCATTCGAGACCGGACACTGCGTTGCGACAAAAATAAGCACCGTCGCCTTCTTGTCCTTACTCAGCTCCTGAAGCGACTGGGTGGCTCCCGTCGCCGGGTTGGCAAGGCTGAACTGGGGGACCACTTGTCCGATCTTCGGCGGGCCGGCTACCGCCTTGGTCGCCGGTGCCGAAGCGCCTGCGGGCACGGCGGATTTGTACGATGTCCGCAGTGCTGCCAGCCGCTTCAGCGAATCCTCAGCGGCGGTCGCCACTCGGATGCTCTGGTCCACGTCCGCGACTTTGCCGTCGGGGGCAATATAGAACGTCACGCGCCTCGCGAGGCCGTTGTCCGTCATGTAAACGCCGTACTCTTTGGCGACCGTCCCTCCGACATCCGCGAGCAGCGTGTGTGTCAGAGCATCCTTCGCGCAGAAAGCGCGCTTACTTGCGGAATCCTGCGTGGAGACGGTGTAGAACACCGCGTTCTGCGTGCCGAACTTCTCCTTCGCCGTGCTGTACGACTTGTTCTGGAGGGTGCAGCCGGTCGTCTCATCCTTGGGATAAAAGGCCATCACCACCCATTTGCCTTTTGCCTCGGCAAGCGAACGGGGCTTATCATTCTGGTCCGGGAGCGAAAAGGCGGGGGCCGACTGACCAACGAGCGACGCGGGCGCGGGCGCGCTATTGGCGGCGGGCAGGCTTGTTTTACCTGAGACGCGACTGCCTGCGAAGGCGATTCCTGAGACCGCAACGGCAGCCGTGGTGATCGCTAAAAAAGAGGCGGCACGAACGGTGGTAGAAGATTTCTGCATGATAGATGGTTCCTTCAACGTCGAAACAAGACGTGCTGAGAGCGGCACGGCAGAAGGCGCTCTCAGCATCAGTATACCGACTTCACGCGCAAAGGCGTTCCCGGTATCCCGGCTAATCCTCCATCTTCGCCGCTGCCAACTGGGCGAGCGGCGACCACGACAGATCCAGGTTTCTTGCCGCCAGTGCCTCGTCCAGACGCCGTACCGGGGCCGTGTGCGGCGCGTCCCGGATGATCTGCGGGTTCTCGACTGCCTCGCGCGCGATCTGCTGCATCGCGGTAATAAAGGCGTCAATCGTCTCGATACTTTCGGTCTCGGTCGGTTCGATCATCAGGCATTCGGGAACGAGCAGCGGGAAGTACATTGTTGGCGGGTGGTATCCGTAGTCAATGATGCGCTTTGCCACATCCAGCGCTTTGACCCCGTGCTTCTTCAGATCTTTCAGGGTAAACACGCACTCGTGCATACAAAGCTGATCGTAGGCGACCGGGAACGTTTTCCCCAGTTGGACCCGGATGTAGTTCGCATTCAGGACCGCGTTCTCGCTGATCTCGTGCATGTGCTCGCGCCCATAATGCCGAATGTATGTGTAGGCGCGGACGATCGCGAGAAACGCCCCGTGAAAAGTCGCGATCTTGCCGATGGAGAGCGGACGGTCGTAGTCCAGTCCGAATGTCCCATCGTCGCGTCGGTACGCCTGTGGAACCGGCAGGAACGGCTCCAGAATCGCCTTGACGCCCACCGGTCCGCTGCCCGGCCCACCCCCGCCGTGGGGGACGCTGAACGTCTTGTGCAGATTGACATGCATCACATCGAAGCCCATGTCGCCGGGCCGCGCGGTGCCCACGAGTGCGTTCATGTTCGCCCCGTCGCAGTACATCAGCCCACCTGCTGCGTGCACCCATTCGCAGATCTCCAGGATGTCCCGCTCGAACAGGCCGAGGGTATTCGGGTTCGTCAGCATCATCCCCGCGATGTCGCCCTCGTGCTGGGCCAGCAGGTGCTTCAAATGCGGCATATCCACCAGGCCGCGCTCGTCCGTGTCAATACTAACCGTCTTGTAGCCGCAGCGTGCGGCGCTCGCCGGGTTTGTCCCGTGGGCCGCTGAGGGAACGAGAATAGACTTGCGATGCCCCTGCCCTCGGTGTTCGTGGTAGGCGCGAATCAGCATCAGACCCAGCAGTTCGCCGTGCGCGCCCGCCGCTGGGTGCAGCGAAACCGCGTCCATGCCGAGAATCGCGGCGAGATTTTCCTGCATGGCAAAAAGGACTTCGAGCGCCCCCTGCGCCGTCTCCTCGGGCTGGTAAGGATGAATCCGGGCGAAACCCGGCATACTGACCGCCTGATCATTGATCTTGGGGTTGTACTTCATCGTGCAGGAGCCGAGTGGGTAGAACCCCTTGTCCACATTGTAGTTCAGGCTGGAGATATGCGTAAAATGCCGCACCACCTCCGGCTCCGAAAGCTCCGGCAGGGGAACCTCGCCCCGCAAGGCGACACCGGGAAGCAGCTCAGAATGGTCCTGCTCCGGGACATCGCAGGCGGGCAGGTCTACCCCGATGCGACCGGGGCGCGAAAGCTCAAAAAGGGTCGGTTCGATGACTTTGAAGTGGACGGTCTGACTCAGATTAGTGCTCATAAGATTGGTTGTTTCTATCTGTTTACTGTTTACTGTCTACTGCTTACTGTCCGGCGTTCCAGAGCCGCCGAAGGTCCAGCACGAAGCCGGGGAGGACCGCTGCCTCATCTTGCCGCTCCATTAGATGCGTGATCTCGGAGAGCGTCCGCACCGCTTCTCGCGGTCGGAAGACATCCACGGTGCGTCTCGCCGGGTCGATCAGCCAGGCAAGCCTTGCGCCGTTCTCCCGGTATTCCAGCATTTTATCCAGCAGTTCGGAACGGTCGTCGAAGGGCGAGACGATCTCAGTGACAAAATCCGCGCAGACCGGCAGGAAGCCCCCGCGCTGCTCGCTCTTCAGGGCCTGCCAGCGCGGCAGCGAAAGCCAGGAGGCGGAAGGGGAGCGCACCGCACCATTTGGCAGACGCATCCCCGTACCCGGTCCAAATGTCAGCCCTCCGCCGTGTGTCTTTGTCCAGTTGCCGATTTGCAGGGTCAGTTCCGCCATCTGCAGGCCGGCCACGGTTCCCAAAAACGGGCGAATCAGTAGTTCCCCGCTTGGCTCCCGCTCGAAGCGCCAGTCCTTGTTGCGCTGACAGATCTCAAACAGCTCCGTATCGGACAGGGCCGGCACTCGCAGGCGCATCTGCAGCGCGGGGTCCGGCGATAGGTTCGGACCAAGATCGAGAGCGATGTTCATTCGCCGGTGTCCCGTCGGAAGACGCGCGTCATGTCCGCGATGAATCCGGGCAGGTCCGGCGATGCGTCGAGCCTGGCCGGGGCATCCACCACCTCCGGGGCGCTTCCCGCACGATAAATCGTCACTGTCTGATGTTTGAGGTCTACCAGCCAGCCTAGCCTCACCCCATTTGCGGCGTATTCCTCCACTTTCGAACGGGCTTCGCCCGCCCGATCCGACGGAGACATCACCTCGACCACAAAATCGGGACTGACCCGCGCGAACGGGCGACGCTCCGCTCCCGGAATCGCCTCCCAGCGGGATCTCTCGACCCATGAAATATCCGGCGAGCGATCCGCCCCGTTTGGCAGCTTAAATCCCGCGGACGGACCAAAGACGATTCCCGGCTCCCCTTGTGCGCGATTCCAGACAACCAGGTCCCCCAGCAGATCGCTTCCACTGCTAGCGGTCCAGCTGTCAGCGGGGGCCATCAGCAAAATATCTCCCTCCGCGTTTCGCTCGACCTGAAGCAGCGGATTGCGGTGGCAGAACTCCCAGAACTCGTCGTCGGTCACCGGGGGCAGGCGAAGCAGTCCCGACCCCTCTGTCCACATATCGCCAAGATCAATGGTGATGCTCATCCTGTCGCTGCATCCTTCATCCCCGGACCACTTTCCCGGAGCACCGCATTTTGCCGGGTCTAACTGCGAAGCGCCGCCACCAAGGTGTCAATCTCCTCTTTGGTGCGCTGCTCGGTGACACAAAGAAGCAGTGCGTTTTCGCCGAGGTCCCCGTAGGTGGATGCCAGCGGCAGGCCACCGAGGATCCCCGCATCCAGCAGGCGCTTGTTAACGGCTGCCGGGTCTCTGGGACAGCGGACCACGAACTCCTTGAAGAACGGTCCGGTAAACACCGGCTCGTAGCCGGGCAGGTCGCAGATCGCGGCCTGGGCAAAGTGCGCCTTCTGCAGGCAGAGATTGGCTACCTGCCCGATTCCCTGCCTGCCCATCAGCGACAGGTATACCGTGGCGGCGAGCGCGAACAGCGCCTGATTGGTACAGATGTTGCTGGTCGCCTGATCGCGCCGGATGTCCTGTTCGCGGGTACGCAGCGTCATCGTGTAGGCCCGGGTGCCCTCGGAGTCCACGGTCCCGCCGACGATCCGGCCTGGAATCCGCCGGACATATTCCCTGCGGCAGGCGAAGAGGCCGAGCAAAGGGCCTCCGAAGCCTGGCGAGCAGCCAAGCCCCTGACCCTCGCCAACGACGATGTCCACGCCACAGGCCCCCGGCGTCTCCAGGATTCCGAGGGCGATCGGGTCAATGTTGACGATAAGCAGCGCCCCTCTGGCATGGGCTGCGCCCGCAATCGCTTTCAGATCTTCGATCACACCAAAGAAGTTGGGCTGCTGCACAATCACACAGCCGGTGTCATCGCCGATGGCCGCCTCAAGCTGGGCCAGGTCCACGGCTCCGGTCTCGGCGTCGAACGGCAGTTCGTTCACGGATTCGGAAAGCATCGGCAGGTAGGTGCGGACCGTGTGCCGGAAGGCGGGATGCACGGACGAGGCCAGCACGACCCCCTTCCGCTTGGTAATGTCGCAGGCCATGATGGCGGCCTCGGCCATCGCGGTGGCGCCGTCGTACAGGGAGGCGTTCGCGACCTCCATCCCGGTAAGCTGGCAGATCAGTGTCTGAAACTCGTAGATGCTCTGCAGAACGCCCTGGCTCACTTCCGGCTGATAAGGCGTGTAGGCCGTATAGAACTCCGACCGACCCGTGATATGCCCGACCACCGGAGGAATATAATGATCGTAAATTCCCGCGCCGAGAAAACACGGGTACTGATCCATGTTGGCGTTTTTGCCGGATAGCTGCTGCAGATGCTTCTTAAGGGTGATGTCGTCGAGCGCAGGCGCGACCCCGGAGAAGTCCGTACGTCCCTTGATCTCATCGGAAAGCGGCGCGAAGAGGTCGGCGATACTGCGGACGCCGATCGCCTCCAGCATCCGCTGCCGGTCCGCTTCCGTGTTTGGAATATAAGACACGAATTCGCCTTTCCTACTCGCCGATCTCAGATTTGTAGCCGGAATCGTCCAGCAGGGTTTCGACCTCGGCGGCGTCCTTCAGCTTGACCTTGATCAGCCAGCCGCTTTCGTACGGGGTCTCGTTGATGACTGCCTCGGCCCCGACCAGGGCATCGTTCACCGCGACCACCTCGCCGGACAGCGGGGAGTACAGTTCGGACACCGCCTTGACCGACTCGACGGTCCCAAAAACATCGTCCACGGAAAGCACCCGTCCCACGTTGGGAAGCTCGACATAGACAATATCGCCAAGCTCCTCCTGGGCGTGATCCGTGATCCCGATGACGGCGGTATCGCCCTCGATCTTGATCCACTCGTGGGACTTGCTATACTTGAACTCGGCGGGGACATTAGACATGAAAACAGCTGCTCCTGAAGGGTTGATTCAAACCAGAAAACTCAAACATTTTTGTAAAACGGCAGCGGAGCGACGCGCGCCGTATGGTGGGTGTCACGGATCAGGACCTCCACCGGCGTCTCCTTTTCGGCGTGACCCGCTGCGATTCGGGCCATCGCGACCCCTTTGCCAAGCGTTGGCGAAAAGGTCCCGCTAGTGATGTAACCGATAGCATCCCCGCCGTTGTTCCCGCTAAGAACCGGATAGCCCTCGCGGGGGATCGCGCGCCCCTCCATCGCCACCCCGACCAGTGTCTTTTTCCGGGGGGCGTTTTTGATGGCTTTGAGCGTATTTTTCCCCAGAAAATCCGAAGATTTGTCCGTGCGGACCACCCAGCCCAGCCGTGCCTCGTAGGGGTGCGTGTGCTCGTCCATCTCGTGGCCGTAGAGGGGAAGGCCCGCCTCCACGCGCAGTGTATCCCGCGCCCCAAGGCCGCAGGGTACCCCCCCCGCGTCCGCGAGCGCCTTCCACAGGTCCGGCGCAGCATCCGCAGGACAAAATAGTTCGACCCCATCCTCTCCGGTATATCCGGTCCGCGCGGCAAGGGTGGGGATGCCCGCCACCACCGTTTCGTCCAGGCCGAAGCGCGGCAGGACGGTCACGTCGCGGTCCGAAAGCTGATCCACCAGATCCATCGCCTTTGGTCCCTGCACCGCGATCAGCGCGGTCTC
Source organism: Armatimonadota bacterium (assembly GCA_014380815.1). GTDB lineage: Bacteria > Armatimonadota > Armatimonadia > Armatimonadales > Armatimonadaceae > JACMJB01. Next base: position 12,184 of record JACMJB010000480.1, on the reverse strand, counting down.
TCTCGTCTCGTCCTCCAGCACCAGGTCCGAAAAAGCGGCGGTATGCCCGCGCATCCAGCCCAGGTCTTTTTCGCGGTTCGAGGCGTTCACCACGACGATAAACTCATCCGGCCCCAGTCGGTAGACGATGATATCGTCAATGATGCCACCCGCCTCGCGGCACAGCAAGCTGTATTGCGCTGCGCCCCCCGCGCCCGGCAGCCGGGAAACGTCGTTGACCGTCAGGTGCTGGAGATACGCGAAGGCATCCCCGCCGCGCACCCGAACCCGGCCCATGTGCGAGACATCGAACAGTCCCGCCGACTCTCGAACCGCCGTCACCTCGGGCAGTACCCCTTGGTACTGGATCGGCATCTCCCATCCCGCGAACGGAACCATCTTCGCGCCCGCCGCGCCGTGCATTTCGAAGAGCGAGGTCCGCAGAATGGTGGTGGCGGGCGATTCTATCGTGCTCATCGGTGGCCCCTCTTTCCCAAAGTCGTTTGACACCTATTATAACGCGGCGGTATAGTCCTTGCGATGACCGAGCAGACCGAGGGCAAATTATCCGTTTTCGTCGCCTCGCTGGAGGAGACCGAACGGCTGGCGACTCAGCTTGCTCTCCTGCTCCGCTCCGGCGATGTGCTGTGTCTGCGCGGCGGTCTGGGGGCGGGCAAGACGACTTTCACGCGTGCCCTGGTCGCTGCTCTGGGGTCGCCCGCGCCGGTCTCCTCGCCGACATTCACCCTGGTTCACGAGTATCCCGGAGGACCGTTTCCGATCTGGCATGCCGATGCATACCGGCTGAGCGGACCGGAGGACGCTCCAGATACCGGGCTGGAGGAGATTTTTCGGTCGGGTCGGGGGGTAGTCATCCTGGAGTGGCCGGAGCAGATCGAAGCCGCACTGCCCCCCGATTACCTGGAGATCAGGATAGAGGATACCAGCGGGGACGATACCCGTGCTTTCACGCTGACCCCACGCGGTCCGCGCTGGGCGAATCTCGCGCAGGACTGGCCGCGGACATGCTGACGCTCGCCCTCGACACCTCCGGCGACCTCTGCTCCGTCGCGCTCTTCGACGGTGACCAGGAGCGGGCCACGTATACTTTCCGGCACGAGCGCCGCTTATCCGAACGTCTCCCCGGAATCATCGAATTTGTGCTGGAGGATGGGGGAAGCGCCCTGCGTGAGGTCGAGGCGCTGGCGGTCGGCCTGGGACCGGGTTCGTTTACCGGCGTGCGCATCGGGGTGACCATGGCGAAGGCGTTCGCCTGGGCAATGGAAAAACCGCTGGTGGGTGTCTCTTCGCTCCAGGCGGTCGCGCTGCCGTTCTTTGGGCTTCCCCGGCTCGTGATCGCCACCGTTACCCCGACACGGCGCGGCGAGGTTGTCGCTGCCTTCTATCATGGGAGCGATGAAGACGCCCTCGCCGCGCCGTTCGATGGCCCCAGAGTCGTCGCCGAGATCGAGGTCGTATCTGCCGCGTCCGCCCGGTTTCCCGGCGATTCGATCCTGGTCTGCGGAGAGGCTGCCGCCGCGGTCGCCGCCGCCACGCCTCCCGGCCCCACAAACGTTCTGGCGCGCTATGCCTACTCCTCGGCGGCGAACATCGCGCGGCTTGCCGCCCCGCGTCTGGCGCAGGGCGAACACGATGATGCCGCTGCCCTAGTCCCTCTTTACGTGACACCGACACCGGTCGGCTGAGCCGGTATAATGCAGACCGTGACCGCCGCCGCCGACACCGCTGATGTTCCCCGCTCTGCTCTGGCCCCCGCGCTGCACATTCTCCATACGAACGACTTTCACAACAGTCTCGGAGAGGCGGGGGGGAAGCGGCTGCGGGAGGCAATCGCATCTCTGGAGGGTGCCCCTTACCTGTTCCTGGATGCTGGAGACGCCATCAAAGCCGGTAATGTCGGTGTCAATCCTTTTGGCGAGCCGATTCTGGACTGCATGAGTGATCTTGGCTATGATGCCATGACGCTGGGAAACCGCGAGTTCCATATTCTGCGGCCCGCGCTGGAAACCAAGATCAGCCATGCCCGGTTCCCCATCCTCTGCGCGAATCTCCGGGGCCGAGACCCGGAAGCCGCTCAAAAACTGCCCGTGGTGCCGCACATTACCCTCGACCGGGGCGGCCTGAAAGTCACGATCTTCGGGCTGACGGTCCCGATGGTCACCGAGAAGATGAAGATGGCGGCAGCGGTCTCCGCCTTTCTGTTCGATGACCCGATCGAAGTGGCCCGCCGCCTGGTCGCGGAGCTTCGCTGGGGCGCGGATGTTCTGATTGCCCTGACCCATATCGGGATTCGAGAAGACGAGCGCCTGGCCCGATCTGTCTCCGGAATTGACCTGATCATCGGGGGGCACTCGCATGTCTCACTGGCCTCTCCGCAGTGGGTGGAGCGCGAGGGGGGAAGTTCGCGCGCAACCCCGATCGTACAGGCAGGGTGGCACGCCCGCTCGTATGGGCATGTCACGCTGCACCGTCCGCCCGGTGATCGAACCGGCGAAGGCGCCTGGCAAGTGCACGGGGAACTTCACCCTTTACAGGAGCGCGTACAGGAGCGCGGAAAGCCCCACTAAACGGATGTCTTCTAATCGAACCAAGGATCTCTCTCTCGAAAACGCCCCGATGACGCTGGCCTGCTGTGTCTGCGGAACCCCGAAGGCATCCGTATGGCGCGTTGCCCCGGACCATATCCTAGGGGGGGAGACAAGATTCCGCGCGGTCCGCTGCCTGCGCTGCGGCACGGCCCGCCTGGACCCGCGCCCCAGCGATGCCGAGATGTCGCGGCATTATACGACCGAAACCTACGCCCGCGCCGAAGACCGTGACGGCGCACCGAGCGAGCTAGCCAGGCGTCTGAACGAGTATAACCGCCGCCTTGCTGCGCGCGCCGCCGCATCTCTGAATCGCCCGGTATCGGAGAGCCGGACCCTGGATGTCGGCTGCGGCGATGGGCGGTTTCTCGCCGCGATGATCGCTCTCGGCGGCCAGGCAGAAGGGCTGGAAACGGACCCTGTCGCCGCCGCGCTCGCGCGCCGCCGCACTGGCGGGCAGATCCACGAGGCGCCACTGGAACAGGCATCTCTGCCCGGGGCATCCTTTGACCTGGTGTCGCTGCTGCATGTTCTGGAGCATGTGCCGGACCCGCGCGTGACGCTGATCGAAGCAAAACGACTGCTGAAGCCGGGCGGGACGCTCCTGCTGGCCCTGCCCAACGCAGGCTCTTTGGAGGCGAGCGTGTTTGGCTCCACCTGGTACCCGCTGGATCTTCCCCGGCATTTCTGGGGGTTCTCTCCCCGAACCCTGGCCCGGCTGGTGGAGGAGTGCGGCTTTGAAGCCCCGGCGTTCCGTCATTTTCCGCTTCTCTTCCTCCCGCAAAGCCTGCGCTATTCGCTTTCGTCAAAGGATCGCGACCCGAAAGGGGAAGTGCCCGCGTCCGCGAGCGAGAAGGGCGGGGGAAGGACCAAGACCCGCGTCTTCCTGAGCCTTCTCACACTGTCCGAAACACTGGGCCGCCACTTTCCTGGAGAAGTGATGGAAATGACCGCGCAGACACCCCAGTCCGGCATCGGGGTCGGGGGAACGCGATAATGGCGGCGCTGTGGAGCCTGTTTCTTTTCACCGCCGGGCTTCTCGCCGCCTATGGCATCGGGCGCTTCCTTTTGCCTCGCAGCTTTTTCCGGAACGCGGTCAGCGTCTCTCCGGAAACGACGATCTTCCAGGTGGCGGCGGGCATGGGAGGGCTGGCCTACCTCACGCTGGTTTTTGGTCTGCTCCGCCTGGCGAATGCAGCGGCCTTCGGCGTTCTGCTTGGCATCCTCGCTGGAGTGGGTGCGGTGGTCGCGGTCCGAGGCCCGCGCGGGCCAAAGAAGCAAGCTTCCGCGCCCGCGAACCGCCCTCCCTGGGAACTCGGTGCCGCCGTCGCTCTGGGGCTACTGGCCCTGCTGACCGCCCTCGCCGCGCTTGCCCCTCCGAGTGTTCTGGAGTGGGATTCACTCGCCTATCACCTCGCCGTCCCCAAAACCTATCTGGCACAGGGACGCATCTTTTACATTCCCTATGATCATCACAGCAACTTTCCGTTCACGCTGGAGATGCTGTTTCTCCTCATGCTGGGCCTTGGCAGCGTGGGTGCGGCAAAGCTGTTCCACTGGGTCTGCGGCGCGCTCCTGGTCCTGAGTATCTACACCTTCGCAGCCCGCCATATCGCCCCCACGGATTTCGGGAAGCGCACAGGTCTGGTCGCCGCTCTGCTGGCGGCGGGGACTCCTATCCTCCTCTGGGAAGCCTCTATCGCCTATATTGACCTCTCGACCGCGCTCTTCACCTGGCTGTCTCTGTATGCCCTGGTCAACGCCGCACAGTCGGCTTTTCAGGACGAGGGAGGCGCGCAGAAACAGAACCTGGCCTGGCTCTGGGTGTCCGCCCTGATGATGGGGTTCGCGCTGGGGACCAAGCTGACGGTCCTGGCGTTCTGGGGGATGCTGCTGGTCGGGGTGCTGGGATGGCATTTCGTGACGACGCGGCGCTGGGCAAAAGAGACGATCCCGCATGCTGCTCTTTGGGCCGGGGTCTCGCTTCTGGTGGGGCTGCCCTGGTACCTCAAAACCTGGCTCTACACGGGGAACCCGGTCTATCCGTTTTTCTATAACCTTTTTGGGGGGCGATACTGGAACGCCGAGAATGCCGCTTTGTATGCGGGCGATCAGGGGCGGTTTGGGCTGGGTAAAACGCCTGTGGACCTGCTTCTAGGGCCGTGGCAGGCGACGATGGAGCCATTGACCGCCTTTGCCGCCGGGCGACCGTTCGTGTTCACCGAGTACACCGCCTTTGGCCTCTCGCCCGCCCTGCTCGCGCTGTTTTTGGCGGCGCCCCTGCTGGTGGGGAGGCGCAGTCTGTCACGGGCATCGGTCTACCTGGCGCTATTCGCCCTGGGGGTCTATGTCTTCTGGTTTTTTCTGATGCAGCAGACACGGTATCTGATCCCCGCCGTACCTGCGCTTGCCATCGTGGGCGCGGAAGCGCTGCTGCACGCCTGGGAGGAGCGTCGGCGGGCCGTCGGTGTGGCCGGTGGTCTGCTGATCGCGGCCTCGCTGGTTTGGAGTGTTTATCTCACCGGCACCCAGTTGACCGCGCCCGCCCTGCCCTTTGTGCTGGGGCAGATCGCCCCCGCGGACTACCCGGCTCAGCAGCAGGGCCGGCTTGGTCGGGCGGTCCAGTGGATCAACGAGAACACACCTAAAGAGGCCAAAGTGGCGCTCTTTGACGAGCCGCGCGCCTACTACCTGGACCGCGCTTACCTCTGGGCGCAGCCGAACCACGCGGTGGGCCTGCTGCCCTGGGATACCTATCGCGGCCCCGACGACTGGCTTGCGGATTTCAAGCGGCGCGGATACACGATTCTGCTGGTAAACGAGGCGAACGCGTCGCCGCTGAGTCAGAGTCAGCGCTGGTACTCCCTGCTCAGCGAGGCGATTGCGGACAATAAAGTGACGCTGGCCTTCGAGACGGGCGGCAGCAGGGGAGTGAAGGTTTATCAGATCCCATGAGTGAAGCCGAAATCAGCGAGATGGTGATGGAATCCGCGGCGGAGGAAACGCGGAGCGAGGGCGGGAACCGACCGCGCCCCAGCAGCATCACGCAGCGACTCTCCGCCCGCAAACTGGCGCAAACCCCGAAATGGCTGCCCGGCGCGGTCGCCTACGAGACCATCATGGGCAGCGTTGCCTATGGCGTTTCCTCGGATACGTCGGATATGGATGTATACGGTTTTTGTATCCCGCCCAAAGACAAGATCTTCCCGCACCTCGCCGGGGAGATTCCGGGCTTTGGGCGGCAGATCCCGCGCTTCGAGGTCTATCAGCAGCACCATATCAACGACAGCGCTGCCCTGGGCGGAAGTGGGCGGCAGTATGATCTGACCCTATTCTCGATTGTCAAGTTCTTCCAGCTTGCCCTGGAGAACAATCCGAATATCCTCGATTCGCTGTTTACGCCGGTCAGTTGTGTGCTGCATGCGACCGCGGTCGGCGAAAGGGTGCGGGAGCAACGACGCCTTTTTCTGCACCGGGGAGCCTGGCAGAAATTTAAAGGCTACGCTTTTTCGCAAGTCCATAAGATGGACATCAAAACGCCTCAGCCGGGCAGTAAGCGGGCCGCTGATGTTGAGAGATTTGGCTTCGACGCGAAATTTGCCTATCATATCGTCCGCCTGCTGGATGAGGTGGAGCAGATCTTGACGACGGGTGATCTGGACCTGCAGCGGGATCGGGAGCGGCTCAAAGCGATCCGGCGCGGCGAATGGACCGCCGAGCAGGTGCGCGAGTTCTTTGTCCGCAAAGAGCGCGAACTCGAGACCGCCTATGCGGAAAGCCGCCTGCCGCACAGCCCGAATGAGGCCGCCATCAAGCAGCTTCTGCTGGAATGCCTGGAAGCTCATTTTGGGTCCCTGGAACAGGCGGTCGTGGTCCCATCGCAGGAACGCGAGCTTCTCGCACAGATCAGAGCATTGTGTGAAAAGGCGGGGGTATGAGAAGGGCAACTCCCCTCTCCTCCCACAAGGGGGGGACTGAGGGTGCGGGTACTGTCGAGGGTGGGCAGGGGATTCTCATCGCCATCCTCATCACATCGCTCGTCTTATCCGTTCTGTTTGCGGCGAATCTGAAGATGGGCGACAACCCGGACGAGGTTTCGCACCTCAGCTATATCCGGCTACTGATCGAGGAGCGCGGGTTCGTGCGGTTTGTCGCGGACGATGCCGCGCGGTTCGAGACGCATCAGCCGCCACTGTATTACCTGCTGTGCGTTCCCGCGTATCTGGTGAGCGGCGGCAGCTATGTCGTCGTGCGGCTGGTGGCAGCGTTGATCCAGCTTGCGACGATAGGGGTGACCTGGCGAGCCTGCCGCGACCTGCTGCCCACCCGACCGGAGATCGCACCGGGCGCGGCAGCGTTCGTGGCGTTTCTTCCGACCGCCGCCCAGCTTGCCGGATCTATCAACAACGACCCGCTGACGACCCTTTTCTGCACCCTGATCTTCTGGAAGCTGGGGCGGGTCGCGGTGCGCGGCGGACACCGGATCGAACCGGCGCTTCTGCTGGGTCTGTTTTTAGGACTGGGCCTGCTGACCAAGCTTTCGGTCCTCCAGGTGATTCCCGCCTTTTTCGTGGCCTATTTTGTCGCGGTCCGAAGCCGCCTGCTGACCGCCTCACAGGCTGTCAGATTTCTGAGCGTGGCGCTGGTGGTCGGGTTCCTGGTGGCATCGCCGTGGCTGATCCGCAATACCCGGTTCTACGGCGACCCGTTCACGCTCAAGATCTTCCCGCTGACCGCGGGCGTGGACACGCCGACCCCCGAAAAGATGATGCGTCTGATGGGCTGGACCTTCGACCAGTATCTTTCGATCACAGCAGTCCGGACCTTCGCGACCTTCTGGTTCGTGCTGCCGCCAAATCGGCTGATCGCGGCAGTGGGGCCGCTTGCGCTAGTGTCCCTCTTCGCGTTGGGGGGGGCCTGGGGGGCGGTGGCATCCTGGGTTCGGGCGCGGCAGATGGGAGACGCCGACAGCGCCGCTCTGGCCCGGCTGACGGCGGTCTACGCGGCGGGCCTATTGCTGCTGATTCCCTTCTTCGCCCGCTTCGTGCTGACCTTTTTCCAGGCGCAGGGACGGTACTTCCTTCCCGCGCTGCTGCCGGTCGCCGTGCTGACGGTTCTGGGCTGGGGGAGTCTGCCTGGAAAGCTTGGTCGGTATGGCCTGCTTCTGGTGACGATCAGCCTGCTTCTGCTGAGTCTTTTCCAGATCGCGAGCCTGGGCAAGGGGCTGGCTGCGTGAACCGCAAACGGAAGACGCCCGCCGGCTTGGGTGCCTTTGGTCGTATCGGTCGTATCCGTCGTATACTAGGGATACAGTCCGCTGGCTCGGTCAGACCGGCAGGCTGGGATCTTCTCCCACGCACCACGGCAAGGTAGATCATGCCTCTTCAGCAAAACCTCCGCACGATAGATTCCGATAACAGCGCGGCAACCTTCGGCCCGGCTTCTTATTCCGCGGCCCCACCAGCCTATCCCCACCGTTCCTGGCCGGATGCCGTGGCCTTTCGTGAGGCGGTCCAGCACCCGGAGGTGACCTTCTCCGATCCCGCCCTGAAGCGTGCAGAGGTTTCCCTGGACCGTCGCGGCCTCCCAGTGGCGTATTCGGGCCGCTTTGCGATCGTGTTCCGCCTGAACGGTGAGGGCGAGCAAAAGTGGGCTGCACGCTGCTTCACCTCTGGCACGGAAGAAGAGGAGCGGCGAGCGCGCTACTTTCTGATTGCCCGGTATATGGAGGAGCTGGGGGACTTCGCGGTTCCTTTTCGCTACCTGGACCAGGGGATCTTCGTGAACGGCGAGTGGTTTCCGGTCCTGACGATGCCCTGGGTCTCCGCGCCGCCGATGGGCCGTTTTGTCGAAAAAAACCTGGACAAGCCGGAGGCGCTACGGCGGCTCTGCGGCACATTATCCGCCCTTCTGGGCAAGCTGGAAGAGACCGGGATCTCCCACGGGGACTGGCAGCACGACAACCTGCTGGTCGCGGAGGGCGGCACCAGCGTCACGCTGGTGGATTACGACGGGGTATACGTCCCGGAATTCGCGGGGCGTTTGTCTCCGGAAGCGGGGCACCCGAACTACCAGCATCCCCAGCGCGGAGCGGAGGATTTCGGGCCGGGTCAGGACCGCTTCTCGTGTCTGGTGATTCAAGCCGCGCTTCTGGCGCTTTCCCACGATCCCAGCCTCTGGTCGCGCTTCTCGGACGGAGAATCGCTGCTGTTCAAGCGGTCGGACCTGGCTGCCCCGTCCGCCTCGCCGCTGTTTTACGCGCTGCGGGAGCTTGCCGAGCGCAGCAAGGATCCCGTCCTGGCGGATACGCTGGCCTGCCTGGAAGATGCCTGCTACTCCGCGGTCGGCAGTACCCTGCCGCCGGTCGTTCCCGCGACAGAGATCGTGGCCCCACAGACCGCGATGGCAACGCCGCCGAGTGCCGCCCCTGCTGCCCTAACCCCGCTTGCCGCGACGCCGCCCTGGTATGCAACCTCTCTAAGCGGAAAGAAATGGTGGCAGGAGGGCGAGGTGACACTGAGCAGCGCGTCCGGGCACACAGCGTACCGAGTGACTGCGCCCCCCAAGGAGGTGTTCGCCTATATCGAGCGGCTCACCCATCCGGAGGTGCTGACGGAAGAGAACAAGAATCTTTGGCAGGCCCGCGTGATCGTGCCTTTGATCGTTTCGCTAACCGTTCTTTCGCTTTTTTGGATCCTCCGAAAGGCACATTTCTTCCCGTTCTATATCTTTTTCTGGCTCTTTAATCTGGGCAATATCGGCTACGCGAAGTGGCCCCGGCGGAAGATCTACGATGAGCTGAGCGCTGAGATCAAAAAGATGCAGCGTCTGATCGAGGAGCGAAAGCAGCGGCTCTCCAACCGACGAGCCGCTCTGGGCATGTCCGGGACGCTTCAGGATTTCGTGGCGGACCGGCTGCGAAAGAAATCACTCCAGAACACGATGTCGCCGCCGTACAATGCGAGTCTGGACACGCTCCATCTGCTTCGGGCGGCGGGCATTGACAATGCATTGCAGCTGCTGAATCGCAGTGCGGTTCCAGGGGTGCCTTCCCACGACATGGCTTCACTGACGCGCTGGGTGCAGACGCTGGAGATGGAGGCGCAGTCCGAGTACCGGCGGCTGGGCGGTTCGCCGCAGGCGATGACCGCCGAGATGTCGCGCCTTCAGGACGAGATTTCCGAGTTTGAGCGGCACGTCGCTCAGCTTAGCCGGGAAAAAGAGGCTTTTCCCAATTGCTCGTTCGGGGCGTACTGCCGCCGCCTGATCGGCAGGCCCGAACCGGGAACCGTCAGCGGCAGGCCCTGACCACAAAGGAGCCGGGACGGTCTGTGTGGAATGTCTGAGCAGCGACGGTTTTAGCCGTAACCGGTTTGTTCGACCCCATTTCGGAAGAGTGACGAAGCGACCTATGCCATATTCGGCGGAAATCAACCGGGCAAAGCCCACGGCGTTTTTCTTTCTGATTGACCAGAGCGGTTCCATGGATGACCCCTGGGGCCTGGATGGCGCCAAGCGGAAGTGTGATGCGGTCGCGGACGCGATCAATCGCCTGCTTTCGACCCTCGTTCTGCGCTGTGCCAAGGGGGAGGATGTGCGCGACTACTTTCAGGTGGGGGTGCTGGGCTACGGCGGCGCGGTCCGGACCGGCTTCGGTGGCGTTCTGCAGGGGCGACAGTTCATCCCGATCTCCGAGGTGGCAGACCACCCCCTTCGCGTCGAGCAGCGCACCCGCAAAGAAGAGGACGGCGCGGGCGGCCTGATCGAGCGGACCATTCGTTTCCCCGTCTGGTTCGAGGCGAACGCGAACGGTAGCACTCCGATGACCGCCGCGATCGAGGAGGCGCATCAGGCCGTGCGCGCCTGGTGCGAACTGTACCCGCTTTCCTATCCACCGGCGGTCATTAATATCTCCGATGGCGAACCGACCGATGGCAGGCCGCTCTCCGCCGCGGAACGGCTGCGCTCCATCGGGACCAATGATGGCAAGGTCCTGTTTTTCAACATTCATATCTCCGGGTCCAATAAGCGGTCGGTCGAGTTTCCGGATTCGCAGGTGGGTCTGCCGGACGAGTTCGCACAAATGCTGTTCGAGATGAGCAGCGTTCTTCCACCCCGCCTGATCGCCGAGGCGCGGCGCGAAGGATTCGGGGCCTCGGAGGGTTCGCGGGGCTTTGCCTTCAATGCGGACCTGCGATCACTGATCCAGTTCCTGGACATCGGCACCCGTACGGCGGAGCTACGGTAACCGAATTGCCTGAACTATCCGGACCCCCTGCCACCTCCCTGAACTTTACGCTTCGTGCGCTGTACGCCCCAAAGGAGGGCAACACAGACGCGCAATATGAGGACGCCTGGGCCGTGAGCGAGGCGGGGGAGGCGTCCGGAATCGTCACCGCCGCGCCGCTCCTGACCGTCGCGGTCTCCGACGGGGCATCGTCGGCGATCTTCGCGCGCGACTGGGCCAGGCGTCTGGTCGCGGCGTTTTCGGCGTCGGAACCCGGTGCCGGGGCGACCGATTCTTTGATCTCGGATATTGTCGGGGCGGAAGGCCGACTCTGGCGCGAGGAAGTGGAGACACGGGCCACCTCCTGGCATGCCCAGGAAAAGCTGCATTCCGGTTCGGCGGCGACCCTGCTGGTGGTCAGTCTCGACGCCGACGCGCGAACGTGGCAGGCATTCGCGATCGGAGATGTCTGCCTGTTCCTGGTGCGGGCCGGAAAGCTGAAATATGCTTTTCCTGTGCCAAAGTCCAGCAGCTTCGATGATCGCCCGGCATTGCTCTCGACCGAAGGACGCGCCGCGCTTCCCACGGTCAAACGGTTTGGTGCGGCGATAGACCCGGGGGACCGCTTTCTTCTGATGACCGATGCCCTGGCGGCCTGGTTCCTCGCGGGGTTTGAGAAGAAACGCCGTCCCTGGGATGCCTTGCCCACTGACGCCGAAGCGTTTGCCGCCCTCGTTCAAAAGGAGCGTGACGCCGCCCGGATGAAAAACGATGACGCCACGCTTATTGAGATTCTGGTGAGCGAGAGTGTGTTAAGCAGTAGTTTGCCACAATAAGTATCTCACTGCTGGACCGCTCAGCTTCTTGAGCCACCCAGCAAAACAGATAAATATAACGGTGAAGCACAAACACAGTTCTCCTGAAAATGTAGAAGGTATTGGAAAAGTTGAGTTTCCGAGCTACCGCCAGTCTCATCCAGGAGGTTATCACGCGCTTGTATACGACATCATTCTGCCTCACAGTGTTGTTTTGTCCTTTGCCTGCTTACGGGTCACTAACGCCAAAGTCATTTAGCCCCTCCCATAACTCCCCCCAAACACGTCCCTGGACTTGCTGCTACATACGATAACTGGTAGTGGCCTCATAACTGTTTAAGGATGTTTTTCACGCTTTGCCGCTCGTTGTAGTTTTGCAGAAACCAGCGCACGGAGCCTTCGGGGACACGGTGCCAAAGCAAACGGCAGGTTTCTGCACTTCTATCGCCGACGGCGTAAGCAATAACTTGACGGGTGCGCCAGGAACGGTTGTCTCAAATGTCTCAAATGTCTCAAACGGCGGAATCGTCGTGATTTTTTCCCGCAGCCAGCGCCTT
>JACMJB010000479.1 GCA_014380815.1 Armatimonadota bacterium | reverse complement strand
TGGCCTCGTCGGTGCTTTTGCGGCGCGGCGCACGGCGGCGCGGCTTCAGTTCCGCACCATCGGGAGCGGGGTCGGGGTCGGTGGCGGTGCCGCGATCTGTCTGCGCGGATTCTGCCGGTGAGTCAGCGCGGTTCTCGCGGCTGGTGATGGCTTCGTCGGGGACGCTGATATCGGTGGTATCGGTATCGGTGGTGGCGTCGTTGAAGGAAGAGGCGTCGGCGTTTCGCCTACGTCGCATGAAATGGTACTCCTGCTGGTCGCGGCGGGCCACCGCATGCGGTCCCCAGGTCAATCAAAACCGGGGCCGCCCTCTGGGAGCGTGGCGCTAAGCAGACTTCCCGACACCGGCTCACGCTCACGCCGGGGCCGACCCGACAGGATCGGGAAAGGCCTCGGCGGCGGATCACGGTATTTCTCATTCGGGGCGCGTCGCGCACGGCAATGGCACGCCAAAATCGTCACTAAATGGGTCGCGAGAACTTCGTCAACGGAAACTCGCGAGCAGCGTCAAAACGCCACTCTGGGGCCATTATACCACTCTCTGCCTTTTGCTCCCTCTATTGTCTGGAACCCGAAAAACGCTGAGCAGGGAACCTGGGGCCGGTCTCTACGCTCCAACGAAGGCGGCACGCGCCTCGCGCAGAAAGGCGGCAGTGGTACGAGGTGGTTTGCCTGTGACCGCCTCGACATCGGGCGAGAGGGTCTTCCCTGCGCCCGCGGCAAGCGCCCGGTACAGTTCGATCAGGCCTTCCGCCTGCCACTTCGGCACTCCCATCTGTTCCGCGCCGCTCCCGAAGTCCTCAAATGAAATGGCCTGGTACGCGATGGTCCGCCCGGCTGCCTCCGACAGGAGGGCAGCAACCTGCTCGCCGGTCAGCGCCTCGCCGCCGGTGAGGACATAGGTCCTGCCCTGGTGCGCCTCACCCGCGTCCGTGAGTGTCCGTGCGGCGACCGCGGCAATGTCCCGCACATCCACATAGGAGACCGGGGCGGTGCCAAGCGGATCGAAAAAGGCGTTCTGCTGCTGGATTACCGGGGCGAACTGCAGGAACCCCTGCGCAAAATTCGTTGGCTGAAGCAGGGTCCAGGGAATGCCGGCGTCTTTTACCAGCGTCTCGCCCTGCCCGTGCCAGTCCCAGAACCGGACCGGAGCGCCTGTCGCCGCGCCCAGCGCCGACGACTTCACCAGGTGCTGAACCCCTGCCGCCATCGCCGCCGCCACAAAGCTTTCGTGCATTTCGGCAAGCCGTGGATCAGCGGGAACAAGCAGAAACGCCTTTTTGACCCCGTCAAGCGCGACGGTCAATGTCTCCGGTCGAAGCAGATCCCCCTCCACGATCTCGGTTTTCGCCGGAAGTCTGCCGCTTCGCTCCGCCTCGTTCCTGTCCCGCACCAGAGCACGCACCGGCACGCCCTGAGCGGTAAGCTGAGCGATGAGCGCGCTTCCGATGTTCCCGGTCGCCCCGGTCACTAAGATCATTTCCTGTCCTCTTTTCAAAAAGAAATAAAAAATAATAGACGTCGGCTGTGGCTGCCCACTTCCGAGTCCTCTGCGCCGCCGCTGACCGCCCGGTAGTTTATGCCTGACGGGGCAGTGCGCCGATCCCATTTTGCCAGGAGGCGATCAGACGGTCTTCGTAATCGTCGGCGTCGCTGTCGGCGATTTTGCCGTTGGCGTCCATCCAGGCGACCGTGCGGGCCGCCCCGTCACGCCAGGAAATCGTCTGACCGGGGTAACCCGCATCCCGCTTGATCTTGTCCACCACAAAGATGCTGGGCCAAGCGAAGATCTCCTTCGCGCCGCGGCTCAGCTCAGGCGCGACAGTGACCAGCGTATCGGTGGGGATGTAAACCGGGGTAATGGTCCCGCCCGAAACATCGGCGAGCGTTTGGTGATAGTCGTTCCAGGTCAGGTACTCCTCGCCAGTGATGTTGTATGCCTCGCCCAGGCAAAGCTCCTTGCCCATGACCCCGATAAACCCTTTGGCGACATCGTCCACATGGCACGATGCCCAGACCCCGGTCCCATCGCCCGGTACGACCACTGGCTTGTTCTTGCGAAGTCGGTCCACGAAGGCCCCCGCGCCCCCCCAGGGCCGGGTAATGCTTCCGCCCTCACCGTAGCTGTGCGAGGGGCGCAGAATCGTGGCGGGGAACCTCTGATCCGCGTGGGCCTGCAGCAGAAGCTCCTCGATGGCGATCTTGTTCTTACCGTAGCTGCCAATGCTATGATACGGCTCAGTTTCCGGTGTCGGGATGGTCTTGACGGGGCCGGAGTAGACGCAGACTGTGGAGCAGTGGATAAACTGTCCGCAGCGCCCCGCGAACGCCCGCACCGCTGAGGCGGCATCATCGGGGTGAAACGCCACCATATCCACAACCACATCGTACTGTTTGTCCGCGAACTGCGCCTCGAAGGCAGGATAGTCTTTGCGGTCGCCGGTCAGGATTTCGACGGCGGCATCGTCGGGCAGCCGATTCTCGGACTTCCCCCGGTTAAACAGCGTCACCTGATGCCCCTGTTCCACAAGCTGGCGCGCAATCGCAGTCGAGATGAGGCCGGTGCCCCCGATAAACAAAACGTGCATTGTTTGCAGATTCTCCCACAAAACAGGTTCGCCGCAGGACCCTTGTTTCCCTTTGAGAAGGGACCGGCGGGAATGGCAGTGGTCTCGGGCAAGCGTAAATTTTTGCCGCTTCGGGTATATCCTGACTCGGAGAAGCAAATGGCGGTAAATCGCAGTTCAGCGGGTGCACAGAGCGATGCCAGGGTCGGCAGTGATGACGGTGACGGGGGACGGGTCTCGACCGGTGTCGCGGGCCTGGATGTCGTGCTGGGAGGCGGGCTTCTGCCCCAGGGGTTCTACCTTCTGCAGGGAGACCCCGGTTCGGGAAAGACCACCATCGCGCTGCAGTTCGCGCGCTCCTGTGTCGCGCGCGGGGAGTCGATCCTTTACGTATCTCTTTCCGAATCGCGGCAGGACCTGGAGCGGACGGTCCGCTCACATGGTTGGTCTTTCGATGGGATCATGCTGCTGGATCTGAGCAAAGAGGAGTCCGAAGCCGCCGATCCGAATCAGCAGAACACGCTCTTTTATCCCGCTGAGATAGAGCTGGGCCAGACGATCCATGCGATTTTGGACGAGATCGAGCGGGTTCGGCCACGCTGCATCGTCTTTGATGGGCTGAGCGAACTGCGAATGCTGGCAGGCGACTCGTTCACCTACCGCCGTCAGGTGCTGGCCCTCAAGAACTACTTCGAGGCGCGTAAAATCACGGTCCTGCTTCTGGATGACCGCACGATCCGACTGGGGGAATCCCAACCGGAAACCCTCGTTGGGGGCAGTATCCTCTTGGAGAGAAGCCTACCCGGCTACGGCGGGGCGCGCCGCCGTCTGTGTGTGACTAAGGTACGGGGAGCGGGCTTCCGCAGCGGCTACCACGATTACGATATCGTGGAAGGGGCGGGTGTAGTCGTGCATCCGCGTCTGATCGCCACGCAGACAGCCGCCCCGGAGCGGGACGTGTTTGTGAGCGGTGTGCCTGGCCTCGACAAGATGATGGGTGGTGGCCTACAGACCGGGACCACCACGCTGCTCCTCGGCCCTGCCGGAGTCGGCAAATCCACGATCTCAATGCAGTATGTTGCCTCCGCCCTGCTGCGGGGCGTTCCCTCGGCGGTCTATACCTTCGATGAGGTTCTGGAAACCCTGTTTGAGCGCACCGAGAAGCTATGCTTTCAGGGCGTGCGTGAGTACGTCGAATCCGGCCTGTTACACGCACGCCAGGTGAACCCCGCCGAACTGTCACCGGGTGGCTTTGCCAGCGATGTGCAGCGCCTTGTGAACGAGGAAGGGGTACGCATCGTGGTGATTGACAGCCTGAACGGCTACATCAGTGCCATGCCCGAAGAGCGGTTCCTGGAAACGAACCTTCACGAACTGTTCGCTTATCTGAACCAGCGCGGCATTGTCACAATCCTGGTCGTCGCGCAACACGGCTTCCTCGGCTCAGACATGCGCAGTATTGATGTCAGCTACCTTGCAGATTCGGTCCTGCTGATGCGTTATTTCGAGGCGGGGGGCGAGATCCTTCAAGCGCTCAGTGTGGTCAAAAAGCGCAACGGCTATCATGAGCGGACGCTTCGTCAACTGCGCATCACCGAGGAGGGACTCAGTGTCGGCGAACCGCTGCACAGCTTCCGGGGGATCATGACCGGCGTCCCCGAATATCTGGGAAGCGAGCCGATCCTGATGGATGAGCAAAACCGATGAAGACAGCCGCCGAAGTTGCGGAAACTGCAGTGGAAGCCACGCGGGAGCGAGACAGCCGCATCTTTCTGCTCGCGCCGACCGGGCGGGATGCTCCCCTTGCCGCCGAAGCATTGCGGGCCGCGGGCCTGACTGCGATCGTCTGCTCCAGCATGGAGGATCTGACCCGCGCGCTTACCAGAGGGGCAGGGGCTGTCGTGATCGCGCAGGAAGCGCTGACACCGCCGGAACTGGACAGCCTTTCGCGGACACTGCAACGTCAGCCGCCCTGGTCCGACCTGCCGGTTCTCGTGCTGACCGGCAGCGGGCGCGCAACGGAGGCGGGTGAGGCGGTGCTCGCTTCGCTGGAACAACTGGGAAATGCGACCCTGCTGGAGCGGCCCGTGCGGATCGCGACTCTGGTGCGCGCCGTGCGGGTCGCACTTCGCACCCGCCATCGCCAGTACGAGATCCGGGAGCATCTGCAAGAGCGGGTGGCGATGCTGGACCAGCAGCGTGTTTTCCTGCGGGACGTTCTCGCGAGTGTCACGGAGGGCAGACTGCGCCTTTGCGACACGCTCGAAGACCTGCCGCCGCGCCTTCCCGCTCTTGCGGAGCCGATCCCCCTATCCGAGGCGGTTCTGCGTCGTCTGCGCCGCGAGGTCCTTCACGCCGCGATCCAGGGCGGATTCCACGAAGAGCGCGCCGACGACCTGGTTACCTCGGTGAACGAGGCCGGGATGAATGCCATTGTCCATGGCGGCGGCGGCACCGCGCTTATCGGGGGAAAACGCCTGCCCAGCACGAAGGCCGCTCTCGAAACCGTCCAGGTCTGGATCGAGGACCAGGGTAGCGGCATTGATATGGCCCGTCTGCCACGCGCCACCCTCGAGCGTGGTTACTCGTCGGCGGGAACCTTCGGCCATGGCTTCTGGATGATGCTCAAGGCCACCGACCGCACGTACCTGCTGACCGGGCCGAAAGGAACCACGGTCGTCATCGAGCAGGACCAGACCCCCCCCGCGCCCACCTGGATGCGAGAATAGCAGCAGGCCGGCGCTTTCAGCCGCCTCCAGGCGGCCTGTCCGTGCCGATCAGGCGGGACAGGTCGGGAGGGATCTCGCCGCGCTTGTCCAGGCGACGCTTACTCTGCGCGTCGTTGATGCCGCTGGCCGCCACACCGAGCCGGTACTGAAGCGCGCCGGACCGGGTGCCATCCAGCAGCGTCGGATTTCGCTCCAGCGCCTGGACTCCCCGCCGGAGGTAGGAGCGTGCCGCGGTCGCACTCGCTGATTTTTGTATCAGATCCGTGATGTCGGACCAGGCGACAGCGCAAAGCGGGTCGCGATCTATCGCGGTTTCAAGGAACGTACGCGCCTGATTCGCCTCATTTTTCTGGAGCGAGATTTGAGCGAGCGCGCAGAGCGCGAGGGCGGTGGTGGCCTTGTTTCGCGGGATCGTCGAACGGTGAGTACGCCGGAAAGCGCTGTTCGCAGACACCAGAGCGGCATCGGGAGTACGGCCCAGGCGAGCCAGACAATAGGCTTTGATCGCATCGCGCAGGTCGGGATTGTCCTCCATGGCGCCCGGTGCGCTGGCGGCGCTCAAAGCACTCTCATACTGCTCGATCAGCAACAGGTCATACGGGGTCACCCCCGGGGGAAGCGTGCTTCCCCCCGATGCCGACGACGAGGGTGGCGATGGCAATGCCCGACTCGCGGAGGGAATCGGGGTAACACGGCCCGAACCGCTGGAGGTTCGCTGCCGGACCGTGATGCTTCCCGCCGGAATCTGCTGGCCCCGAGGAAGGCGCACGAACAGGGAGCAGGCAGTGCCTGGCACCAGATCCCGCGGAACCGTGAAAACGACGGCTCCGGGCGTCCAGCGCGTGGGGGTTACCGGACGCTGGTTCAGCAGAACTACGCCGGGCGTCGTGCCGAAATAGCGCCCACGAATCACCAGCCTGTCTCCGAGAGCAGGGGTGGCACGCTGCAGCCGCGCCACCGGCTGAAAAGCATTTCCAGCAGCGGGGTTCCGATTTGGGGTGACTCCGGAACCGCTGACGGGAACCGGCGGGTTTCCACCGCCACTGCCGGCTGGTGAAGGGGAGCTGCCCGCTGCCGGGGAAGCCGCCGCCGCGCCGCCACCCTCCACGGGAATGTCCACGACGCGCCGATTGGGGTTCGTCGAAAGCGCTACGGGGCCGCCGCCAAGACGTCGTCCGTCAGATGCCAGAACGACGATCTTTAAAGGCTGCTCCTCGCGGCGCACGGGCCAGGGGATCTCCAGCGGCGATCTGCCCTCGGAGCGTACTGTTCGCGATGCGGCGGGGTTTCCCGGATCGGTAATACTGATCAGGCATGGAACGCCCGTCGCTGGCAGGCGCAGGTTCACCTGAGGCGGATTAGCGGAAAAATTGAAGACCACGTCGTACGGTTCTTTTTGCCGACGGACGTTCAGGGTCACCGTCCGTGCCGGGACCCGGTACGGCAGTGTGACAGCGCTGACGCTAAGCAGACCGGTGGTTCTTGGGCGTGCCCCGAGTCCAAGGTTCTCCGCCAGATAGGGTGCCCCCGCGACCAAGGGGAACTCTTCGCTGAGGACCGATTTTCCATTCAGGGTAGCGGTCACGGCGACACTGCGCGCCTCCTGGCGCGCGGCTCCCAGGCTGCGCACGGCGAGGCTCAGGCGAATGTCGGCGCGGGCGGGAACCGTGGCAAGACGCCGCGCCACCCAGGGGTCGAAGAAGGGTCGCTCCTTCGCGGGAAGCGTGAAATACACATCGCTCTGGATCTTACCGTCCACTCTGGGGCGGATACGCCCCAGATCGAGATTGGTCGTCCAAAGCTCGCGCGTGTCCTCGTTGCGCACGCTTGCCTCCATCCGAAAGCGGCGCGGCGCACGGCTCCACAGGTTCCATCCCCAGGGATTGCGCCCGTACCACTGCGCGGGAAGCTCGAACTCCCAAACGTTGTCCTTGCCCTCGGCAAGCGTCCCGACAATCGGCTCCGCCTCCGTTTTCCCGTTGAGCGCGACGAGCGCGACCCGCAGATCGTCGGCGGCGCCTTCCTCGGGCATTCCTGGCCCGGCGTAGTCCATCTGCACTTGAACCAGCGGTGCTTTGCGAATCGGAATCCCGTAAGTGACCCAGAGCAGCAGGAACAGAGCGCAGAACAGGCAAAGCCAGTCGCGCCCCGCTCTCAGATACGGGACGTACTGCACGAAGAGAGGCCGTGACAGGGACAGAGTGCTGGTCGCCGCGCCCTCTACGACCGTCGCGGAGCCAACGACATTGAGATAATACGATGCCCGGCGCGCGGCGGGCGGGACGCTGCAGGTCCAGTAGCCCGGCGTCCGGGCAGCCAGGGCCTGGGCATGCTGTGCGACAGTCTCGACGCCACGGCCCTCGGTCAACTGGGTATGTGTGGAAGCGCGCAAGACCGTCAGTTCCACCTCCGGCGGCAGGAAGCTCCGGTTCTCAATCTCGGCACGAAAGACCGGCCCCAGACGCCAGGGGCGGATCACCACCTTGGCGGGAACGGCTTTCAGGGTGAGATCGGACGCATCCGGCAGGGGGACCCAGCGCGCGATCTCATCTCCGACGATGATTCCGGGGTCCTGCAGCCGCCGCGGGTCGAATCGGGTGATCACGAAACGGAAATTGCGCACCCGGCGCGAGGAGGTTTCCGCGCGGCTTCCCCCCGCTCCCACCCGGCTGGATGCGGGGGGCTGGAGAAAAGAGACCTCGAAGGTCACCTCCTCGCGCGGCAGCAATAGCACGCTGCCATCCTCCTGTATCTGTCCGCCGGAAACGGTCCGCCGAAAATACCAGGTGGTCGGCAGATCGGTGATGGTAAGCTGAAAACGAGCCGCGACCTCCTCCTCATTGGCGAAGCCGATGGCAGTTTTTTTGCTGGGCCAGACCAGGTCCCGCTCGGTCAGGTTTTCCGCGGTCGGCGGTCCCTCGACCGCATCGCCATCCGGGAGGCGGCTTCCCGCTTGAAAGCGGAACTCCGCATCGCGCGTGGACAGCGGCTCCTCGCCGCTCCCTGAAGCCCCCCCCCCGGCAACCATCGAGCCGTAATAACCAAATCCAAGGAGGCTTAATATGCGCTGAAACATCTGATGTTCTTCCGCTGTTGCTGCGTGGTGCCCACGGCTGCTTTCCGTAGGTGAGTTCTCACATTAAACAATTCCGCAAACCATCTCGCCGCTGTGCCGGTCGGTCAGCGGGGACGGGCGTAGCCGCGCCGTATCTCGAATTCCATGATACCGCCATCGCGCCGGGGCCACTGACGGCGCGCATGGACCGGCGGACCATCCGGGCGGCGCAACCGGTCCACCGGCTGGATCAAAAAGTCGCGTTCGCCGGGGACCAGCCGCTTGATCGTGCCCCCGACGGGAAAGGAGAAGCGGTTGCGCGTGTCCACCTCCGCCGCCGTGCGGGCATCCAGATATACCAGAGCGCCGGTTAGCTCCCCCTGCGGCAGATCGGTGTAATAGACACGCAGCCGGACCGTCGCCTGTATGTCGCGTGCCGGGGCGCGGGTGAGGAGGGCGGCGAGAAGCGCCCCGATCAGCGCGCCGAGCGCGGCGGCGGACAGCAGGCGAATAAAAAAATGGCGAGGCCAGCAGATGTGAGCAGCGGATTGTGAGCGCAGGGTTTGCCGCAGCGCCGAGACGTCAGCCCTTTCAGGCTTTCGGCGCTGCCTCTCCTTTCAAGGGGGAATCCCGAAATCAGGCGATGACTTCGAGGCCCTTCTTTTTAACAATGGCGAGAAGCTTGAGGGACGCGCCCGAGGGAGACTTTTCCCCCCGCTCCCACTGACTGACCAGACCGGTGCTCACGTTGAGATAGCGGGCAAACACCGCCTGGCTGACGAAAGCGCCTTCGCGGAGCGACTTGATCTCCTCCGACGAGAGTTTTTCCACCGGTGTCAGACAAAGGTCATCGAATCGCCGCAGCGTGCGCTTATCCATCAGTCCGGCATCGCTCAGATCGGAGGCCGTTTCATGAATTGCTGCAAAGATGTCATTCTTGAAAGTCTTGCTCATTTTGCTCGTTCTCCGCTCGCTGATCACATACCACTTCAGCCTGACTTATCGCGTCACAGAGTTCTTCGACTGTGATGTTCTGATGTGAGGCAAACCGGGCAAATATCCTGTTCTTGAAGATCATCTCAGACGACAGCATGCCTGCCACGGCATTAAAACACGGTGCGGTGTCTCTATAATATCATACCTAGTATCATAGTTCTCAGGCAAGTTAGCGCCGCCAGTGCGACGGTTTGCGGGGCCGGGGGACGGGGGGGCACTCGGCAATCTGCCACTCTTCAGAGGCAACCGTTGTGTTGACATCACTGCGGCACACTGTCATAATATTTCCATGCCCAACTAATGGCGGATTTGGATAAGGCTAAAACCAAACAAGAAGCTCTTGAAGTAATTGAGAGACATCATAACAAGCACATGAAATCTTGCTGATTTATCGGAAGACCAATTTTTATGGAACGAATGTCAAAAATCCACGTTTGGA
>JACMJB010000478.1 GCA_014380815.1 Armatimonadota bacterium | reverse complement strand
TCCACGGTCTCGCCGACTACATGGCGACCGCCTCCTCCCGCGCTTTTCGACTGCTCTTTGAAGGCCAGACGGTCCGCGCCTTTTTTCTCCACGGCATCGTCCGCCATCAGGGCTTCTGCGGCGCGGTCACCGGTTCGTTTCAGCAACGGGACAGCGGTGGTCGGTGCCAGAACCTCCCGGACCTCCGTCTCCTGCGCCCGATCCGCCCCGTCGGCGAGGTGTCGCAATAGCGCGGCCTTTGCTTCGGCCTCCGTTTTGGCGGGAACCAGACGGGTCTCCCAGACGATGGTCACCCCGTTGCCGCCGAGATTAGCCCCCCTCAGTGTGAGCTGAAAACCCTTCGTATCGCCGGTAAGCTCCGGAATACCCTCACCGCCCGAACACGCGCCGGTAATCACGGTCAGGGCGACATCGTTTCTCCAGAGGACAGCTCCCTGGGACGAACCCGGCACGGTGAAAACATGCGATTTTCCCGGCGAGAACGGAAAGAAAAGACTTACTTCATTGACAGGGTTCGCCTCCGCCTCCTCGGACGGGAAGACCTGGAGGGCTGCCGCTGTCGCCCCGATCCGCCACCGCCACTGGTACCGATCCTCGCGTCCCTCAACGGAAACGACATAGCGCAGAGCGGCCCGCGCCGAGCGGATCGCCACTTTGCGTCGCCCTGCCAGCAGAATTCGCTCCCGCTTTTTACGCGCATGCTGGTTCAGAAAGACATCGAACCGCTGACTGTTGAGTGTCACACGGGCAAGCGGACGAAGGGCTGTCGACTCGGTCAGCGAAAAACTGGATTTGCCTTTGTACCAGAGCATCCGCGTGAAGAAGCTCCCGTTTATATCCGGGACGATCTCCATCCCGGAGCGGCAGTAGGGGAACCGATAGATCATCTCCGCCGTGTCCGACACTGACGCTGCGCCGGTCAATGGCTTCTCCGCGTCACCTGTGGTCACCACTCGCAGAGGCGGATTTACAGGCGGGGAATCCGCGGTCCAGGCAGAGTTATTGGGTAGGGCAGCAAGCGCTTGACTCATAAGCTTCGTTTCATTATCGGCGGGATCGTATCTTGAATGCAGAGGTATCCGCGAAAATCAAGCCAGCCCAGAAGCGAAAGCAAGTTTCTTCCACATTTCTTCACAATCCTAAACTTCAATCTCCAGTTTATTCGTTCGCCTCCGATAATTGGTTCGTAACCGCTTCTGCAAGCCTATCTCTGTCGCCTGGCGGCAGAGTCTCTTTTGTTCCCAACCGTCACGAACGGAGGTATTTCTCGTGTCCGCCCTACTGGCATCATTATTTGGTAAAGAAACGCTTATTGGTTTAGACATCGGCAGCGCCAATCTCAAGGCTGTTCAGGTGGAAGCGCATCGGGATAGTTTTCGGGTTGTTCGCGCCGCGCAGCAAAAAACGCCGCCCGGTTCGGTACGCGACGGGGTTATCCTTGACCGCGATGCTGTCGCGGGGGGCATTCGTCAAATGCTCAAGACCGCCGGTATCTCCGGAACCGGGGCGGTCATGGCGGTCGCCGGACCGACCGTTGTCGTGCGGCAGATCACCCTCCCCAAGATGACCGATGCCGCCCTGCGCAAGTCGGCACGCTATGAGGCCAGCAAGTATATCTCCGCCAACATCGACGACAGCGCGATTGCGTTCGAT
>JACMJB010000477.1 GCA_014380815.1 Armatimonadota bacterium | reverse complement strand
CCGTGACCGTGGACTGTGACTGCGCCGCGTTCGCGAAGGGGGATGTCTGTTCCCACATCGTCGCTGCCACCCTCTCGCTGCGAGCTACCCTTGGCGCGCAGCGAACCCCGGCGCCCTCGGCAAGGCAGGACTGGGAACTAGCGGTCTCGGACGTTCTGCGAAACCTTTCCGCCGAATCCGCGACCCGCCGCGGCGGGGGGGCGTCGGCTCCTGTCTCGCCGCGAACCCTGCTGTTCTTCAGCATCCAGGAGCGCGCTTCGGGACGCTGGGGCATCTATCTGTACAGCCTTGCCGCCAGCCGATTCTCGCCCGAAGCGCTGGGCACGGACGGGCGCAGCCCCGACAGTCTGGCAATCGCGCGGGCGATCAAGATGGACAAGCTTTCCGGTCATGCGACGGCGGTGCGTACCTTCGATCCGGTCCGTTTCCCGCTGACCGCGATGGGCGAGCGACAGGCGGCGCGGGCGATCCTGCAGGCGCAGCAGCATGGCTACTACTCTTACCATACGCCCGCCGGTCAGTACGAGCAGATCCTGCCCCTTCTGGTCGGGACCGATTCCGTGTATCGCGGGACCGAGCTGAACCCTCTGCGCCAGCGGCTGGATGTCTTGCCGGAAGGAACCGCGCAGGCCGCACTGTCGCTCAGTGAGGCGGAGGAGGGTCTGCGCCTCGCTCCAACCCTGCTCCGCGCCTCGGAAAACGGGGACACGCCGACCGAGACACCGCTCGACGGAAAGAACGACCAGTTCATCTTCAAGGACCCCCCGTACCTGCTGACAGGGAAGGGGCTGCTGGTCCCGCTGGGCGGGGTTCCTGCCGCCTTTCGTACCCTCGCCGAACGACGGCAGCGCCCTGGCTCACCCGGTGCGGCAGCCACGGCAAGCAGCGAGATCCTGATCCCTCCTGATGCTCGCGAACGCTTTTTCGAGCAGTATCTTCTGCCGCTCACCGAGCGTCTGCCGATCACAGGCGATGGGATTGTCTGGGAGGATGAAACGCCGGTCCCGCCGGTCCCGCGTCTGTATCTGACCGAGGTCAATGGGACGCTCCGGGTCCATTTGCGCTTTGCGTATGGGGACCTGGAGGTGCCCTATGATCCCGCGCTCCCGATTGCTACCGTGCAGCGCGGAACCTCCGCTCCGAACGCCCTGCGGCGCATTCGCCGCGATCCCCAGGCGGAGCAGGACCGCCAGGTGTCTATCGGGGTCGGCGGGGCGTTTGGGCTGAAGCGCGACGAAGAGCCGGGGGCATTCGTGCTGCGTGCGCGTGTGGACCCCGTGGACTTTCTGCTGCACCACGCGCCGCGCCTGGTCGCGGAGGGGTGCGAGCTGTACGGGGAGGAGAATCTGAGCGGGGTACGCGTCAACCGCAGCCGCCCGACGCTCTCGCTTGGGGTTTCGTCCGGGATTGACTGGTTCGATGTGGAAGCGGTCCTGAAGTTCGGCGATGTCGAGGCCGCGCTCGCTGACGTGAAGAAAGCGATCCGCAAGCGCGAACGCTACGTCAAGCTTGCGGACGGGTCCATCGGGGTCATTCCCCCCGACTGGATCGAGCGGTTCCGGTTTCTGTTCGCGCTGGGCGAGGAGACCGAAAACGGCCTTCGGCTGTCGTCCACGCAGGCGCTGCTGCTGGATCAGGCGATCGCCGATGCGGGGGGTGATATTCGTGCCGACGCGGAGTTCGCCGCCCGCCGCGAGCAGCTACGCGGTTTCGAGCAGATCACCCCCGTCCCGCTGCCGGAAACGGGCCTGAACGCCCACCTCTATCCCTACCAGAAGGGTGGTTACGACTGGCTGCACTTCCTTCACGAGTACGGTTTCGGCGGCTGCCTGGCCGACGAGATGGGGCTTGGGAAAACGCTGCAGGCCCTTGCGTTCCTGCTCTCGCTGCGACAGAGGGCGGGTGATGCCCCGCCCGGTCCCAATCTGGTAGTGGTGCCGCGCTCGCTGCTGTTTAACTGGGAGAGAGAGTCCCTGCGGTTTACACCGGAACTGCGCGTCCGAATCCACGCGGATGGTGACCGCAAGCGCGATGCCGCCGCGCTCGCCGACGGCTGTGATCTTCTCCTCACGACCTATGGCATTCTGCTGCGCGACATCGAGACCCTGCGCACCATCCGCTTTCATTACGCCATTCTGGATGAAGCCCAGGCGATCAAGAACCCGCTTTCGCAGACAGCGCGAGCGGCCCGGCTCCTTTCCGCTGATCATCGTCTGACGCTCACCGGAACGCCGGTCGAAAACGGGACCCTGGAGATGTGGTCTCAGTTTGCCTTTCTGAACCCCGGCCTGCTGGGCGGAATGGAGCGGTTCAAGGAGGAGTTCGCCGGGGCGATCGAGCGTCATCAGGATGAGGCGGCGGCCCACACGCTGCGCCGCCTGACCGCCCCGTTCCTGCTGCGCCGCACCAAAGACCAGGTCGCGAAGGATCTGCCGCCCCGGACAGAGAATCTGGTGTATTCCGAAATGGAACCCGCTCAGCGCAGGCTCTACGACCGATTGCGCGACCAGTTCCGCGCCCAATTGCTGGGAATGATCGGCGAAGAGGACAAGACCACGGCGGGCGGTGCGCAGATGAAGATTCTGGAGGGCCTGCTGCGTCTGCGCCAGGTCTGCTGTCATCCTCGCCTGGTCGAACCGGAATTTGAAGGGGGGTCCGCGAAGTTCACCGCCCTCCTGGAGACGCTGGAAACGCTGCGGGCCGAGGGGCATAAGGCACTGGTATTCTCGCAGTTCACCAAAATGCTGGCGATTCTAAAGACTGAACTGGACGCCAGGGGGATTCCGTACCTGTACCTTGATGGTAAAACGCGCGACCGTCAGTCGCCCGTGGATCAGTTCCAGAACGATGCGGCGGTTCCGTTCTTCCTGATTAGCCTGAAAGCCGGGGGGGTTGGTCTGAACCTCACCGCCGCCGATTATGTCCTGCACATTGACCCGTGGTGGAACCCCGCTGTGGAGCGACAGGCGACCGACCGGGCGCACCGGATCGGGCAGGACAAGCCGGTCTTCGTGTATAAGTTCGTGGCTAAGGACTCGGTCGAGGAGAAGATCCTCGCTCTTCAGGACCGAAAGCGTGCCCTGGTAGATCAGCTCATCTCCGCCGAGGGTGGTCTGTTCAAATCCCTGACACGTAGCGACATCGAGGCGCTTTTCTCCTAGGTAGACCGAGAAGTCATTCCTCATGGACACACAACTGGTTTTTCAAGATTTTGAGGAAGTGATCCAAAAGGTGCAGACCTCAGGCCACTTTCCAAATGATGTGAAGCTAATATTGCGTGGGCGTATCGAGTACGCCGCGATGCGTCGCCCTTTCCCCTGAACCCTCGACCGCGCAGTGGTAGGTGACATTTCCGGCATAGAAGGGCAGTCCCTGCCGGGTCCAGTCTCCGAACGCCAGTTCGCGCACCGGGGCGGTCAGCCGCGCATGACTGCCCCGAACCTCCACACCAAAGTCGCCGAGCAGGTAGGCCCACTCGATGTCGGTTCGGCGTGTCATCGGAATCCGCAAAACGATCTCATGAGTCCCTGCCGGGAACAGGGTGATTGTAACCGATTCCGGGTCCTCCAGGGCAGGCAGGGGGGCAGCGACCGCGACCGACGAATGCAGAATAAATCTCAGGCCGAGCCGCCACCCGGCCCGCGCGGCGGGTTTGGTGTCTATCCAGGGCTGGACGCTTTTCCCGATCCGGTAGGGCAGCCCGAAAGCGGCGCGGGCGAT
>JACMJB010000476.1 GCA_014380815.1 Armatimonadota bacterium | reverse complement strand
GGTTGCCACGCCACCGGGGCACCGCCCACAGGAGGGCTGGGGGCGAACGCCTCCAGCCCTCCGAACGGGGGCTTCGGTTAACGAGGCGCCGCAGAGGGCGCCGACCATGTGGCGCGGGCGCTACTGACCGGAGCGCTGGCGGTATCGCTTGGCCTGATTCGGGTCAACACGCTTCATGCGATCCAGAATGTTGCGTGACTCCGGGCGCTTGACATCGGGCTTGGAAGGGCCGTCACCATCGCCCTGTTTGCGAATCGGGTCTACCGTCGGCATCGGCCGGGTCAAACGGTCATCAAATTTCATTGTCTCATTCATCAGATTCATGGGTGCCTCGCTCCTTCGTCGTCCGTATGCTTTCCGTAACTGCACTGCAAGGGGCAGGGTTCCCGGTCCGCATCTACTGCGTTGAACTGTTTTTATTGTAACCTGAAAGACGGTCAGCGTCGCCTGGCGCTCTCAGTCGTCTTCGGCGTCCAAGCCGTCGCCACTTGCGGTACCCGATTCGCGCTCCAGTGCTTCCAGGGCGGCGACAAACTCCCCCGGCGTCGTTGTTTTACCCAGAGCGGCCTGGACTTTCGTCGGATCGAGGTCCTGAACCTGCGACATCCGTATGCCGACCGTCTGGCCGGAGCCATCGTCGAGGTCCAGGCGGCTCCAGGTCACGGACTTGACCGCCTCCGCGAACTTGCTGACCGCGAGACCGCGCACCAATGCTCGCGGCGAGTTTGCCGGCGGATGCGCAACCGCGGCGGCAATCTCCCCCTCCGTCACGACACGCCGGACGCGGCCTTCCTGCTCCAGGCCATAATAGAGACCCGCCGCCGGGTCTACGTTGTGATACTCCAGGTCCAGACTGATCAAGGTCGGATCGCGCCAGTCCATCCCCTCCGCCCCGCGGAACTCTTCCAGCAGGGTGCGCTTCGCCGCCCAGTCCAGCGTATCTGAAAGCGACAACGGATCGGTGTCCAGACGGTTGAGGACCTGTTCCCACTCCGCGAGCACCACGTCTGTCTCGCCAGAAAGGCCAGTGAGCTTTTCCTTTGCCGCCGCGAGATAAAGACGCTGGATCTCGACGGCACCAATCGTGCCGCCGCCGCTGCGCTCGACATGCCAGCGAAAGCTTTGATCCCGCGAGATCTGTTTGATCGCCGCCACGGGGTCCCGAAGCTGAGCGGTCTGCGGAACGCGCCAT
This sequence comes from Armatimonadota bacterium, assembly GCA_014380815.1. Classification (GTDB taxonomy): domain Bacteria; phylum Armatimonadota; class Armatimonadia; order Armatimonadales; family Armatimonadaceae; genus JACMJB01. Next base: position 15,709 of record JACMJB010000476.1, on the reverse strand, counting down.
CCGGTTTCCAGCAGCCGGAGAACCAGCAGGGTCGTCCCGACCTTGAGCAGGGTGGACATCTCGCAAAGGTTCGCATCCCCGCAGATCACATGAAAGCGACGATAAAGGCGAGCATCGGCGTGCGGTTCGTCGCGTGTGTTGACAATCGGCCGATTGTGCAGGGTGTCCACGGAGGCGATCGTGGTGAAGAAGTCCGCGCGCTGAGAAAGCTGAAACGGGACCTCCGTAGTAGAGGTCGTGCCCCCCGCCTGCTCCATCCCGACCTTGCCTGCCCCCGCAAAGATCTGCCGCGTCGTGAAGAAGGGCAAAATGCCCTCCAGGAGAAGTTCAAACGGCAGGCTTCGCTGGATCAGATAGGACTCATGGGTGCCGTAGCTCGCGCCATGGAAGTCCGTATTATTTTTATACATCGCGACCAGACCGCCGCCCATCCGGCTCATCCGTCGCTCGGCGCAGGCCTGCATCACCCGCTCGCCCGCCCGGTCTGAGGCGATCAACTCGCGCAGCGTGGTGCATTCCGGGGTGGAGAACTCCGGGTGGCCGTGGTCATTGTAGAGCCTGGCACCAGAGGGCAGCACGCGGTCGGAGCGCACCTCGACATCGGTGGAGTGGGGACGCCCGGTCTGCTCGAATTGGGCGTCGTGCGGGTCTACCGACAGATGGTCAACGGTAAATCCGCGCACATCGCGCCGGGGATGTTCCCGCGAATAATCCCAGCCGGTCGCGACCGGTGGGGGGCATAGCTTGACAAGATGGGTGGCCTCCACGACCAGGTCCTGTGCGCCCTTGCCCTCAACATAGATTCCGTATTCCGTCTCGATTCCGATCACATGGGGATTGTACCCGGTGGAGGGGGCCTGTGTCCCGCTCTTTTGGTCAGGATTCGGGCCGCGCGGCCCGCATCACGAGATCCTCCGAGGATCATCCGACCGTTCTCGTTTCTGAAGATCAAAGCAGGCAAGTATACAGAAATAGATTGAGTGAATAGTCTCAAAAATCTCGATAGTGCATTATTCCGCTGCATGAGAGGGTACCCTACGGATGCCATTCCCGGTATGCGCGGATGGCTTTCGCCTTTCTATCCTGCCGCGACATAGACCGTTGCGGGAGCAAGACGCCTCGCCTCCGCGGGGCAGCAGGAGAATCAAGATGACCGAACCGAACAAAGATCTCTCGCGCCGTGACTCGCTTGCGGTTTCCGCCCTCCCGCCTCCTGCAAAAAGGGGCCTCAGGCACCCCGTCTCCAGGAACTTTGCAGCCTTCACCGCAGCCGCTGTCGTGTGCGGCGGGGCTGCCGCGGCGGTCCAGGCGGGAAGCAACAGCACCAGCCGCCCGGTGAAGGCCCACGCTGCCGCGCCTGCCGTAACTGCCGTAACTGCCGCACCTGCCGCGACCAGTGCCCTGGTCGTGCCCCCTGGCGCTACGGAGTCTGTCAAGCTCACCGTCCCTGTCGGCCTCCGGACCTCACCGTTTAATGTGGATCGCTATCTCAATGTCCCGCCAAACTTTTCCGCCGCTGTTTATGCACGAGTACCTGGCGCGCGCTTTCTGGCGGTTGCCCCAAACGGCGACCTGCTGGTATCGCGGCCTGGAGCAGGCAAGGTGACGCTCGTGCAGTCCAACCCCAACGGCGACCCGGTGGTCTCCGACTTCGCGACCGGACTCCGAAACCCCCATGACATCGTGTTTCACACCAGCGGCGGTGTCCAGTACGTGTACATTTCTGAGAGTCATCAGATCAACCGCTTCCCCTACACTTCGGGTGACACCACCGCGCACGACCGGCAGGTGATTATTTCCGGCCTCCCCGACTCCAGCAGTTCCGAACTTCAGGGGGCCTATGGCCACCAGCTCAAGAACTTCGCGTTGAGCGCCGACGACAAGCTGTATCTTTCGATCGCCTCCGCGACAAACAGCAGCCCGAGCGATACGGTAAGCGATCCGGTTCGTTGCGCGGTCTACCAGTTTAATGCGGATGGAACCAACGGTCGGCTCTACGCACGCGGACTGCGCAATGCTGAGGGTCTGGCAATGCTGCCCGCCACCAACGAACTGTGGGTCGTTGTCAATAACCGCGACAATATCGGCTATCCCTTCCACAACGACTGGGATGGTGACGGCGCGGATGATTACGGCCGCGTGATGCAGTCGTACGTGGACAACCATCCGCCGGAAGAGTTTACGCGGGTTCGGGATGGCGGCAACTATGGTTGGCCTTTCGCGAACCCGAATCCGGACACCGCAAACGGGTTCGATAATATGCCGTTTGATCTGGATGTTCAGAACAATGCCAATGCCCAGTATGGGACTGCCGACTCCTTTGACCGGATCACCAAGGGGATACAGGCGCACTCTGCCCCGCTTGGTCTGATTTTCACCCAGGGCACCAATTTTGCTACTCCTTACCGCGAAGGCGCGCTGACGGCGCTGCATGGGTCGTGGAACCGCGCGATCAAAACAGGATACAAGGTCGTCTATTTCCCGTTCGATACGGATACACAGACCCCCGGCCCGCAGGTGGATTTCGTCACCGGGTTCCTCGATGGCAGCGGAGTCTGGGGAAGGCCGGTGGACATCGCGGCGGCACCGGATGGCGGCCTTTACCTGTCGGACGATTACAGTGGCACGATCTACAAGCTGTCCTACACCGCACCCACCGTGCCCCCGCCCGGCCCCTCCGTCACCAGCTTGACCCTGTTCAACGCGGACACGGACACACCCGTGCCGGGCTTCGATCCAATTCCGGAAGGGGCCGAGATCCGCTTTGCAGATATTGGAACTCAAAACCTGAGTATCCGTGCCAACACGGGTACAGCCGCCGTGGGGAGCGTCGTGTTCGGCTACGACGGCAACGCCAGCTACAGGACCGAAAATGTGGCTCCGTATGCGATTGCTGGAGATAACGGTCCTGCCGATTTTCTGCCATGGACCCCCGTGGTCGGAGACCACACTGTGACCGCCACACCCTTTAGTGCGTCCGCAGGAGGAGGGACCGCAGGCACGGCGCACACCCGCTCTTTCCGCGTTGTCACCGGCACGGCTTCGGTAGGGACCGGCCTCAGAGCCGAGTACTTCGCAAATCGTGATCTTGCCGCCCCGGCCTCGGTCACGACCACGGATGCCACGGTTGACTTCGACTGGGGTGGGGGAGGGCCGGTCGGGTCGCTTCCCACGGATAACTTCTCCGTCCGCTGGGCGGGGAAGGTCGAAGCGCCGGTCACCGGCGCGTACACCTTCTCCACCAGCAGTGATGATGGCATCCGGCTCTGGGTGGATGGTCAGCTTGTCCTGGATAACTGGACGGACCACCCGCCTACCGACAACGCTACGGCGGCAGTCAACTTATCCGCAGGGCAAAAAGTGGACATCAAGCTCGAGTTCTACGAGAACGGCGGCGGGGCGGTTGCGCGGCTCTTCTGGTCCTACCCCGGTCAGGGAACCCAGATCGTGCCGACTCGATGTCTGTATCCCGCCCCCTAGCTGGTTCGGTGCCGACCGGCAAGAGTATAAGAACCCCCCGCTCTCCACGAGGAGATCGGGGGCATTGCGGGGCAACCGGAACAATGCTCGGTGTATACCCGGACGATGCGGCGACTCTGGCGGCGGTTTTTTTGGTCATTTTGGTTACCTCACTTGCTGCGTGATTATTTAATCTTTGGTTAACATTCCCAGGGGATTGGTGCTGTATACTCCTCGTGATTGCTTTGAGAAGGGAGAAAAAGCATCATGTCCTTCTTTTGTGGTGCTGCCTCACGGGTCAGTCTGGTAAGTTTGGTCTCTCTGCTTTTGGTGCTGAGCGCCGGCTGCGCGCCGAAATCCTCCGCGGTCACCGCGCCCCCCACGGCTCAACAGGTAAAGCAGCACGCAGACCACCAGAAGGCTCTTACCGAGCTGAAGAAAGCCGAAAACCGCTGACCGCCGAAATACGCCCGAGGTAATCTCTCACTGTCGCTTCCGTGTCCATTGAAAGGGGTAGAGAAATGCTCAACCGCCATCGAACCGGGTTTACACTGATCGAACTGCTTGTCGTAATCGCCATTATCGCGATTCTTGCCGCTATCTTGTTTCCGGTCTTCGCCCAGGCCCGCGCCAAAGCCCGCCAGGCTTCCTGCGTCTCAAATTTGAAGCAGATCGGAACGGCGATGATGATGTATGTTCAGGACGCCGACGAGACCTTTCCGACCTCCTGGGCTAAAGGCTGGGTCGGAGATTCGAACTTCTTCGTGCAGCCCTACATGAAAAACACCGGGGTGCTGATCTGTCCGGAGCGTTCCGTGAGCGCGGCGGAGGCCGCGGTTGCCTGTGGTCCCGCCGCGAATGATAGTTACGGCACGTACTTTCTCAACCCTGGTGAGCGTGACAACCCGACGGGAGAGGTAAATCTGTGGGGGTATGGCTTCAACCAGAGCATTACCTGGAACGATGGTACCGGCCTGATGAAAAGCACCAGTCAGAGTCCTCCCGCCTCAAATGGCGGCGCCCTGGTGCCGGTAACCATCGGCGGGGTGACGATCCAGGCCGAGGTACGAGGAACCCCAAAGGTCGGCAAAACGCTCGCCGATATCGCTGCCCCGGCCCAGGTCTTCCTGGAGGCCGACACGAATGAACTGCCGCTTTCTAGCATGTCCCTCAATGCGATGCGCCCCGCCGGTCAGCCGGGGTACCCGGACAGCGCGTGTGAGACCCTGGTCCGAAGCCGAGGCGGGCGTCACGCGGGGGGGCACAGCTTCCTGTACGCCGACGGTCACGTGAAGTGGCTGAAATATCCCGGCACGGCGACGGCCTGGGGCGATCCAGCGTCCGCACCGGATCTGTGCTCGTACTTTAGCGACTACGACGGGTCGAACAACCCTGGCAAGTGTAAGACGCTCGGTTTCTGACGATCTGGGCCGCCGGGAATTTGGCCTCCCGGCGGCCTCTGGTGCGGCTGCGTCCGCGAATCGGTAAATCGGATCAGCCGCTATGAGTCACGGAAGTCATCCCGGTTATCCGGTCAATGGGGTTAGCTATGGGTTCAACTCTCTCAAAAAACGAATCGGAACGAACCGATTCTCCTTCCTCCGTCCGATACCTGGTCTCCGTATTGGAGCGGCGTATCCATTCCGGGCAGTATCCGCATGGTCAATGGCTTCCCACAGAGCGAACCCTGTGCGAGGAGTTTGCGCTGGGGCGCCCCGCGGTGCGGCAGGCTATCGGCGAACTGGAGCGCCGGCGCCTGGTCCGACGGTCGGCGCGGCACCGTCCGGTGGTCTGGCGCGATGATTCCGGGACCGCCCGCAGCGTCCTCCCCACCAATGGTCGGAAAAGTATCGGACTCTGGATTTCCGGCGACCCCAGCGATCCCGGCCCCATGGCAATGACCCGCAGCATTCTCCAGGCGCTTCCCAGTGAACAATACCGACTGGTAATGACTTGTCCCCAGAACGAGTCACGCATCAGCGCGGTGCAGGCGGAAGCGCAGGTGCTGCATCGTCTGGCCACGGACGACGACTGCGCTGGTTTGATCCTCTGGTATTTGGGGGGGAGCGCGAATACCCCCGCCCTCGAGGCATTCCGAGCGCAGGGGAAACCACTTGTGTTCGTGGACCGGAAACCGCCCACGGGGTTCGAGGCGGACTACGTCGGTGTGCAAAACACGACTGCGGCGATGGAGGCGGTCCAGCACCTTCTGTCTCAAGGCCACCGGGATATTGCCCACATCACCAACGCGGAGGGTACTTCCGCAGTGATCGAGCGCCATCTTGGCTATGAGCAGGCGCTTCAGGCTGTGGGAATCCCGTTTCGCCCGGACCTGGTTCTTTCAAGCGACCTGATTCCGAACGACGAGGCCGGGGAGCAACAACACTGGAGGCAGGTCGCGGCGCGGTTTCTGGCGCTGCCCAGCCCACCGACCGCTGCGTTTGCGGTGAATGATTACACCGCGTCGCGGTTCATCCGCGCCCTGCGGGAAAACGCGGTGCGCGTGCCCGACGATGTCGCGGTGATCGGTTTCGACAACTCGGAGCGATGGCGCCACCAGGAAGCGCCCTTCATGTCTTCGGTGTCGCAGCCCTTCGAGCAGATTGGTGCGGAGGCGGTAAGTCTGCTGCGTGAGCGGCTGGAAGGCACACCCGGCACTACGTACCGCCACGTACTGATGAACGCTCCCCTCGTGGTTCGGCAGTCCTCAGAACAGCAGCGGAGTCAGGTTTAACCGGGGCCTCACCCCTAAAATGGGCTGTGTGGGCGGCAAACCGGGCCGCGACAGTCGTCCTCAGAAGCACAGAAAAGGAAACCCCGCGCGAACCCTCCGATCCACGCGGGGTTTCCTTTTGTTACGGTGGAACGGGTTCAGATCACGCCGCTTGCGGTCTTGGCGGTGCCGAGGCCCCGCGTTCCGGCCCGGATGGGCTTGACATCCACGACGTTCTCCGGAGCCTGATCAAGCAGCATCAGCCAGTCTTCGACGGCATCGGACTTAGGGAAGATCTCATTCTCCTTGTATTCCATCGCCACCGCCCGGTTCAGGTCGTCCTGCGTGATGCCCTCGTTCGGATTTTTGGACTCGATCGCCCGCTTGATGGCGAAGTCCTTGGCCCGCTCGACCAGCGAGCTGAGCAGCGCACCGGAGACCAGATCCTTCCAATACAGCCGCTCCGAGGAGCCGTTGCGCTGGAAGACATCCAGGAACTCGGTCTCGCCGTCCTTGCGCCACAGATAGGCGATGGTGCCGTCCACGAGCGCCTGGGCGGCGGCCTTGCGGTCTCCGTCGTGCTTCTCGATCTCGGTCGCATCGAGTGGCACGTTCTCGTTCAGATAGATGCCAAGAATATCCCGCGATGCCTTGCGATCCGGTCGCCGCACCCGCACCCGCCGGTCAATACGCTCCGGTCGCAGGATCGCCGGATCAATATAGTCGGGGCGATTGCTGGTCAGCATCACCACGACATTCTCGCTGGAAACCAGACCGTCCATCTCCGCGCAGAACTGCGGCACGACCGTGTTGCTGATATTCGTAAACCGCCCGCTGTTTCGGGTGCGCAGGATGCTCTCAGCCTCATCAATGAAGATAAAGACCAGGTAGCCTTCCTTCGCCTTTTCCCGTGCGGTCGCAAAGATCTCACGGACCTGTCGCTCGGATTCGCCAAGCCACATGTTCAGGATCTTCGGTCCGTTGATGTACATGAAGTATTCGGAGACGTTTTTGCCGGTCCGCTCGTTGTACTCGCGGGTCAGGTTATAGGCGGTCGCCTTGCCGATCAGGGTCTTGCCACAGCCGGGAGGACCGTAGAGCAAAATACCCTTCATCGCACGCTTGCCGAACTTCTCGTACAGTTCCGGGTACACCAGCGGCAGTTCGATGGCATCGCGGATCACGCTGATGACCTCGTCCTGCCCGCCGACCTTGTCCCAGGGGATCTCGGTCACGGTCTCCAGGAAGTACTCGCGGTTTTCCTTGGCGGCGAAGTGCTCCAGCGCAAGCTTGAACGACGGTTCCATGCGGACCTCATCGCCTGCCTTCAGCACGGCCCCGGTCAGCTGGGCAGCCCGCGCGACCACCCGGCTGTTCATCCCCTGCGAGTCCATACTGACGCGAAGCCGCCCGTCGCCGAGCACCTCCGCGATCTTCACGATCGGCCCGCTGGGATGGGGACCCATACCCGCGAGCACCGCGTAGGCATCGTTGACGCGCACCCGGTCCCCGACGGCAAGCGGTTTCTCGCGGTCCAGTTTCGGGTCCACATTGGCGATAAACTCGCCGTCGCCGAGCGCGATCTGAACTACATCCTCGCCGTCCATCTCGCCCATGTAGGTGGCGATACGGTTGGCAGGTGCGGTCAGCTTGTTGTACGCTTCGTCGTACTCGGCAATCACCTTCTGCGCCTCCTGCATCTGCCGCTCGTCCACCTCAAGCTGGTGACGAAGCAGAAGCAGGTACTGGTATTTCTGATCGGAGGGGGACGTCATCGAGAGGAGTTCGTCCGTCACCGCCAGGGCGCGAATGCTGGTCTCGTAGGCTGGGCGGTCTTCATCCTCCAAACTGCGGGGCGCTTCGTCTGCCGCGCCGCGTGCCACCTCTCCCGCGCGACCGGACCGGCTGCGAGGGAGGGATTCGTCCCGTTCGTTTCGATTCTTTGCCATAAAAGTGTTCTCGAGCTTCCCAATTGTTACAGGAGTTGAAATCGTTTATTCGGTCGTGATCCGGTGAAATCCGTCTGGTGGTCCGGAAATCGGTGGGGGCCAGACGGGGTGTTCGTCCTGCCTGGGGGCGGCACCTTTCGTGCCGAAAGCAGGGCATACAATTGTTTTACGTCGGGGGCAATGGCCTGGTTCCCGGCGCTCCGTGACGGTATTATACCCGTCGTAAGGACAACGGGAACCCGCCATTTGGCGGGGTTGCTGAATCCCTCAAGCCACCCCGTACGGTCCTAAACGCGGTCCTATATGCGGTCCCATAATGCCACCAACAATGAGTCCGTGTGAAAGTTCCGCCGACGTTTTCGAAGCGATCCTGACGCTCCGCACCCGCCTGTCCCGCGTGACGGGGCAGGCCGTTGCCGCGCACCCGGCGCGGGTTTTGCGCGCGTTCTCCGCCCTGGCAGCGCTCTGGGAGCGCCGCCTTAACGCAGGGTGGACGCCCCCCGCAGGCTCCTCTTTTCCCTGGGCACAGGTCCGTCTGTCACTCGTCGCATTGCTGCCGGGCTTTGCGGAGGCCAGGGCGTGGCTGGGAAAGGCGACCTCCCCATTGCCCCCGGGACCGGGGAGGGGGATCGCCCTCGTTCTGGCGGGCAACACGCCGCTGCTCGCGTGGGCGCCACTCGCCGCCGCGCTCCTGGCAGGACACGCGGTTTTCGTCAAGCAGAGCCGGGACGAGACCCTGTGGACACGCCTGTTCGTCGAAAGCCTCGCTGAAGGGGACGCCGAACTCGCCGCGCTGATCCATCTCGATCTATGGCCCGGCGACGACCCGCGCACCATCGCTCTTGTTCAGTCCGCGGATGCCGTAATCGCTTACGGCGGCGACACTGCCATTGCCGCCCTGCGCTCCGCCGTACCAGAAACGGTCCCTTTCTTTGGCTTTGGACACGCACTCAGCATCGGCTTGTTATTCGATGGGGATACCGGCCACGAACAGGCCGGGCAGGGGTTCGCAGCCGACGTGCTGATGTACGGACAGGGGGGATGCCTCTCACCGCACGTTATCTTCACCGGCGGTGGGCGTCCATCGCTCGCCCGGGGGAGGTTCGGAAACGAGTACCTTCCCGAGAGCCTCGCGGCGGCCTGCCGGTTGCTGGATGTCACGCCGGTTCGTGACCCCGCGGTTGCCACCGCGGTGCGCCAGGCGCGTGATCTTGCCGCCTTCGACGGCTACCGCCTGGAAGGGGACCCGGATCTCCGCTGGACGGTGGCCTGTACGGGGACCCCGCGAATCCTACCGCCGCCGATCGGTCATGGCTTTGTCTTTGTGATTCCGATCCCCGAGCGGTCCTGGGACCCGGAAAGAATCACTGACCGCTTCGGTGCGGCACGCGGCCGCATCTCATCGGTTGGAATCGCCGGAGAAAGTACGCGGGAACTGCGTGCCGCGCTCCAAGCAGACGGCGTAAGTCGCGTTTGCAAGCCGGGTGAGATGCAGACTCCCCCCCTGGATTGGCCTAACGGAAATATTGACCTGCTGACCGAACTGCTGAAAATAGGCCCTCCGCCTCATGGCGAACCGCTCGGTTCCGGGTAAAACCGCAGAATGGCGATAACGGAATCCACCAAGCCCGGTCTGAGCGAGGCGAAAATCTTCGGCGAGGGTCAGCACAAGTTGATCTATCAGACCCAAGGAAGCGGTCCGCCGCTCATTCTGGTACACGGGCTATCCGGGTCCGGCAAGTGGTGGCGTTACAACCTTGCCGCCCTTGCTGAGCAGTACACCTGTCATGTTGTAGAGCTGATCGGCTACGGCGCGAACCGTGCGTTTCGTCCGGTCACGATTGCGACTGCGGCAGCAGCGCTTGCCGAGTTCATCGCGCTGCTTCCTGAAGGAAGGGCACACGTCCTGGGGCATTCCATGGGGGGGCATATCGCCGCGACGCTCGCGGCAAATTTTCCCAGGAGTGTGGACCGCCTGGTGCTTGCAGCGGCAAGCGGCCTGCTCCGCACGAACCTGTTTGCCATGGCGCTGCGGCTGCCAATCGCTGCGCACTACAGCCCGCTGGACTTCCTGCCGACACTGGCGCGGGACGCCTTCCGGGCTGGTCCGCTGAACCTGCTCCTGAGCACGCGGGATATTCTGGGGAGCGATCTTACGGAAGTGGCCCCCAAGATCCTGGTTCCGACCCTGTTGATCTGGGGGACGCGCGATAACCTCGTGCCGCTGGCGGCGGGCGAGGCAATGCAAAAGCTCATTCCCGACTCCCGGCTCGAAGTCTTGGAGGGTGCGGGCCATGTCCTGATGTGGGACCACTCCAAAGCCTTCAATCGCCTTGTGCTGGAGTTCCTGCGAGCGACCCCGAATCCTCGATGACCTGATCCTCAATAAGCGGAACAAGATCGCCGCTGCCCCGGTATAGAAAACCAGGTGCGTTTGCGCGCCCAAATATCTCACCAACGAAGGTGGCTTCTATGATCTACGCTGACCCGAACTCCGAAGGCAGTCTCGTCTCCTTCAAACCCCGGTACGGAAATTACATCGGCGGGGAATTTGTTCCGCCGGTCGAAGGCCGTTACTTCGAGAATCCCAGCCCGGTCAACGGGCGTATTTTCTGCGAGATTCCGCGCTCCTCAGCCAAAGATATTGATCTCGCGCTCGATGCTGCCCATAAGGCAAAAGATGCCTGGGGTAAAACCTCGCCTGCCGAGCGTGCCAATATCCTGAACAAAGTCGCGGATCGCATGGAAGCGAACCTGGAGATGCTAGCGGTCGCGGAGACCTGGGAAAACGGTAAGCCGGTCCGGGAGACGCTCGCCGCAGACATCCCGCTTGCGATTGACCACTACCGCTACTTCGCGGGTTGCATCCGCGCCCAGGAGGGAACGGCGGGAACGGTGGACAACAACACCATCGCCTATCATTTCCACGAGCCACTGGGTGTGGTGGGGCAGATCATCCCCTGGAACTTCCCGCTTCTGATGGCAGCGTGGAAGCTCGCGCCCGCCCTGGCCGCCGGGAACTGCGTGGTGCTGAAACCCGCCGAGCAGACACCGACCACGATCCTGCTGTTTGCGGAACTGGTGGGGGACCTGCTGCCGCCCGGCGTACTGAACATCGTCAATGGGTTCGGGGTCGAGGCGGGAAAGCCGCTCGCCTCCAGCCCGCGGATCGCCAAGATCGCCTTTACCGGTGAGACGACCACCGGACGCCTGATTATGCAGTATGCGGCGGAGAATATCATCCCCGTGACCCTCGAACTTGGCGGCAAATCTCCGAATATCTTCTTCGAAGATACCTTTCGGGTCCAGGACGATTTCGCCAGCAAGTGCCTGGAAGGCTTCTCGATGTTCGCCCTGAACCAGGGGGAAGTCTGTACCTGTCCGTCGCGCGCGCTGATTCAGGAAAGCATCTACGAGGAGTTTCTGCATCATGCCATCGAACGTGTCCGGAGCATCAAGCAGGGCAATCCGCTGGATACGGACACTGCCGTTGGGGCACAGGCCTCGAACGATCAGCGTGAAAAGATTCTGTCCTACTTCGAGATCGGCAGGCAGGAGGGCGCGAAAGTCCTGATCGGTGGCAAGGAGGCGGAGGTCGCCGACGGTATCCGGGGGGGCTACTATATCGAGCCGACGATCTTCGAGGGCAGCAACAAGATGCGGGTCTTTCAGGAAGAGATTTTCGGCCCGGTTGTGTCCGTGACCCGGTTCAAGGATGAAGCAGAGGCTCTCCAGATCGCGAACGAGACACTTTACGGACTTGGAGCGGGGGTCTGGACCCGCGATATGAACACTGCCTACCGTATGGGCCGCGCAATCCAAGCAGGTCGCGTTTGGACGAACTGTTACCATTTGTATCCCGCCCACGCGGCTTTCGGCGGCTACAAGCAAAGTGGGATCGGGCGCGAGAATCACAAGATGATGCTCGATCACTATCAGCAGACCAAGAATCTTCTGGTTTCCTATGATCCGAAGCCGATGGGCTTCTTCTAGGCGGCTTGAAGCGACACTGGAGCCCCACCGCGACCCGAAAGGCTTTCTCCTCCTCTCTCGCCGGCGAGAGGGGAGGAGAAAGCGGAGAAAGGGAGGCCCCTGCCCGGGCGAAGCTCCGAAAAGAAAGAAACACCATGTCCGTCGAACGTGTCGGGTTTACCCCGGCAACCGCAGCACTGCTGGACAGGCTCCGCGAAATTCACGGTGCGCTTCTCTTTCACCAATCGGGCGGGTGCTGCGATGGCAGCTCGCCGATGTGCTACCCCATCAATGAGTTCCGCATCGGCAGCAGCGATGTGCTGCTGGGGATCGTCTACGGCTGCCCGTTTTATATCAGCGGCCCGCAGTTCGAGTACTGGAAGCACACCCATTTGACGGTGGACGTGGTGCCGGGACGGGGGAGCGGCTTTTCGGTCGAGGCGCCGGAGGGACTTCGGTTTCTGGTTCGCTCTCGGCTGTTCGACGAAGCCGAAGGGAAAGCGATAGAGGCCGAAGAGGAGCCGCCACGGGGCGTCACGCCGAGTGAGGCGCTGGCAGCTGCGATGGTCTAGCGGGCGGCGGGACCGTTGTAGTTTTCGACTTTGACGGCGCGCCTCTCAAATCCGAGCTGCTCCATAAAGAAAGAACGGGTGGGGAGAGTAAACTCGCGCACTCCGCAGACCATCGGGACAAATGGTATCCAGGTGGCGGCATGGGCGGCCAGCACATCGCTTTCGCTGCCGGTCGCCGCTGTGTCCAGAGGCGCTCCCTCCAGAACCACGGGGTGGTAGTCCAGCCAGGAGACACGCCGGGACATTGCTGCCAGCTCCTCGTGGTACACCAGGTCCTCCTGCCGTTTCGTGCCGTACACGAGGTGTACCCGCCGACCGCTTCGCCCGAAAGCCGGGTCTGTGGCAAGCAGGTGCAGCATTGCCCGAAAGGGAACGATCCCGGTGTGCTGCGCCACGAACACCAGGTCGGAATCGGTCTCCGGAAGCGTGAAATTGCCGACCGGGCCGGAGAACTCCATTGCCAAGCCCGGCTCTGCCGTCCATAGGTACTCGGAGCCGATTCCCCCCTCGATACGGTCAAAACAGAGCGTCAGTCGTCCATCTTGAGAGGCGGGTGTCGCCATCGAATAGGCACGGATCAGCGGCGGTTTCTCTCCGACCGGAAGGCGCAGAGAGATCCATTGCCCCGGCTGATATGTCAGGGGGGCGGGAGCGTCGGGGCGGAGGGTTATTTCCCGCACATCGGGTGCCAGAACTCTGGCAGCTTCGAGGACAGCGGTCTGAACATCAGTCACTTTCTGCTCTGCCTAGCCTCGCTTCAGTCATGCGGGGTTTCTTTGACCGCGTTGCGATTCCAGAGCGGGACTTCGATGACCACGCTTCGAGAGCCGTTCGGCACGCACTGGCAGCCAAGACGAGACCGCGCAGTGTTTCCGGGCGCCTCTTCCAGCTGGTCCAGTTCGTCGTCGGTGGCCTCGTTGCAGGACTCCAATCCCTCCCGAACGATCACATGGCAGGTCGAGCAGGCCAACACCCCGCCGCAGGTGTGTTCGAGCGCGATGTGATGCCCCTCGCAAATATCCAGGATGGAGCCGGGCAGGCCGCTCCGGTCATAAGGAATCTCATTGGGGTCAACGGTGAAGGTATGCGGCTCGTCTTCAAAGAGGATGGTGATCTGGTAAGGCTGGGTCGGCTTTTCGACCAGGGTGGCACTGATATAGGGGTTCGTTCCGGCCATTCTGCTGTGTCCTCGTTCTCCAAAGGCCGTCAGAGCATTGCCTGGAAGACCCAAAGAAATGTACCCCGTCGCATGGGTGCCCGCAACCCGCTTGACGACCTTGACGACGACTGCCACCTGTGGTACCGTCTGCTGACAGTCGAATTGCGAGCGAACCTTATCCAGAGTGGCGGAGGGACCGGCCCTACGATGCCACCACAACCACTGTCCGCGCCCATCCGCGCGGCGGCAGGTGCGAATTCCGGGCATGGGTATCCCGTCTGAACTTCAGACTCCCCTGCAAAAGATAAGGAGAGAACTGCCGCCGCCGCGCCCCGTCGCTGCCCGCTGCTTGTCCCTCTTCCTTGAAACTGGCTCCCGTTTTCGCAGTCGGCGGTCGTATCTCACTTCGAGGGACAACCGAAATGCCGAACCTGAACGCCTCTGACCTATCGCTCTTCACGTCCGAATCCGTGACGGAGGGCCACCCCGACAAACTCGCGGACCAGATCTCCGATGCGATCCTGGATGCCTGCCTGGCGAGCGATGCCAACTCTCGTGTCGCCATCGAGACGCTGCTGACGCGCGGCCTCGCCGTGGTCGCGGGCGAACTGACCACCAGCACCTATGTCGAGATCGCCGACGTAGTGCGGGACACGATTCTGGAGGTCGGTTACGATAACACCGATCTTGGGTTCGACGGCAGAACGACCGGTGTGCTGATCGCGATCCAGAAGCAGTCCCCCGACATCGCGCAGGGAGTGGACACCGGCGGGGCGGGCGATCAGGGGATGATGTTCGGCTACGCCTGTGACGAGACCCCGGAACTGATGCCGCTGCCGGTCGCGATCGCGCACCGCCTGACAAAAAAGCAGGCGGAGGTGCGCCGTGCCTTTCCCGACCTCGGCCTGCGCCCGGATGCCAAGTCGCAGGTGACTATCGCCTATGATTCGGCGACGGGTAGTCCGAAGCGAATAGATACCGTCGTTCTTTCTACCCAGCATCACCCCCGCCTGTCACACGCTAATGTCGTCTCCCTGGTGCAGGAGCGGATCATTGCGCCAACGCTCGCGGAGTTCGCCGCCTACGACCAGAGCGATGTCACGTTCCATATCAACCCGACCGGCATCTTCACTATCGGGGGACCCCAGGCGGACACGGGTGTCACCGGACGCAAGATCATCGTGGACACTTATGGCGGCTATGCCCGTCACGGCGGCGGCGCGTTTTCGGGCAAGGACCCTTCGAAAGTGGACCGATCGGCGGCGTATATTGCGCGGTATCTTGCCAAGCAGGTGGTGGCAGCCGGTCTCGCCAAAAAATGCGAGATTCAGCTTGCCTACGCGATCGGGGTTGCGCAGCCGGTTTCCGTGCGGGTCGAAACCTTCGGGACCGGGCAGCAGTCCGATACCGAAATTGGCAGCCGACTGGCCGCCTCCTATGACCTTACCCCCAAGGGGATCATTGATCTGCTGGATCTGAAACGCCCTATCTACCGCGAGACTGCCAAAAACGGGCACTTCGGCAACCCCGCCTTCGCCTGGGAGCGGACCGACCGCGCCGACGCCCTGCGCGGCTGATCGCCATCTGCGACAACGCAGCGGAGGACGAGGCACAGCGCCTCGTCCTCCGTTGTTCTGACTTGAATTTCAAGAAGCCTGCTCTCTACACTGAGGGTGGTCACTTCACTGCCTCGCAATTTGGAACGGTGTTGCTGACCCAATGCGCTTCTCTAGCTACCACCATCTGCAGCAGCACTGTCTAGACTGGACTTCTCGTCCTGCCGCGAAAACCTACGAAAAGCTTGTTTTTGGCGATTGGTGGACTAAAACAGGCGGCAGAAGCGACACAAAGGGCATCTACCGGACCCGCGCGTTCCTCGGCAGCC
>JACMJB010000475.1 GCA_014380815.1 Armatimonadota bacterium | reverse complement strand
ACCCTGCCGCCTCTGACACGCGCCGCCGTGGCCGTCCGCGAAGCGGCGCAGGAGCAAGCCCGCGCCCACCTCGCCCCGGACGAGGCCGCCCTGCTGCTGGGGATGCTCCTTTCCGAGCGTGGCCGACTGCCCGCCGATCTTGACGATGCCTTCACCCGCACTGGCACCGTGCATATCCTGTCGGTTTCCGGGATGCATGTCGCTGTCATCGCCGCGCTGCTGCTCTGGTGCTTCCGGACCCTCACCGTGCCTCGCAAAACGGCGAACCTGCTCTGTATTCCTCTGGTCTGGCTGTTCGCGCTCGCGGCGAGCGGCGGCGATGCCACCGGCAGCGCCCCGGCTTTTCGTGCCGCCCTCTGTGCCACGGTCGTACTGGCGGCCCCGCTGCTGCGCCGTGATGCCGAGCCTCTGCACAGCCTGGCCTTCGCCGCCCTCGTGCTGCTCGCCCTCGACCCTCAGACCCTCTTTGATCCCGGTGCTCAATTGTCCTTCGCGACCGTCGCGACGATCCTGGTCTGGCTGCCGCTGCTGGAGAAAGGACTGTTTCTCCGGGAGCCGGGAATGGCGCGCATCGCCCGCTTCAGCCGGGGCGTTCTTGCCGCGCTCGCGGTCGGAGTCGCGGCGCACGCTGGCTCCTGGCCGCTGGCAGGGTTCTACTTTCATCAGTTTTCCATCGTCGCCCCGCTCGCGAACCTGCCGATCTCTTTGCTGGCCGACGTGCTGCTGGTGGTCGGTCTGCTGCTCTGCCTCCTGCCTGCTTTGCCGCTCTGGTGGCTGGTGTCGCAGGGCCTGCAACTGCTTTGCAGCCTTGCGCTCGCTTTTGCTGCACCGTTCTGGGCATCGGTCAGCGTTGCTTCCCCGCCCCTGCCCCTGATCGCCGTGTACTATCTCCTGCTTGGAGGGACCGCATCCTTTGCCCGCGCCATGCTTGCTCCTCGACGCCTTTTCGCCCCGACGCCGCCAAACCCTGGGGATGGTGGTCACCGTGCTGCCGCTTCTGCTGTTCCTGCTGCCCTGGGCGAGCCCTAATCCAGCACCGCCACCCGCATCGCTGCCGCTGCTCCGGGTGACGTTCCTGGATGTCGGACAGGGCGATGCCGCCGTGATCGAATGCCCTTCCGGGAAGATCGTGGTGGTGGATGGCGGCGGGAGACCCGGCACGGACGAGACGTGGGGCGGAGATCCCGGTACGGGCGTGGTCGTGCCGTACCTGCGGAGCCGGGGCATCTCGACGGTGGACCTGCTGGTCGCCACCCACGCCGACGATGACCATGCGCAGGGCCTGAACGCGGTCGCGGGTCGGCTGGGGGTCCGCGCAGCTTTAATCAATGGCTATCCCGGTGAATCCGCACCTTACCATCGCCTGCTGAAACGACTGCGGGGAAAGCGGGTCCCCCTGTATATCGCGCGCCGGGGTCAGCGCCTGGACCTTGGCGCGGGTGCACGGCTGGAGATCCTCGGCCCCACCGACACGCCGCTTCTGGGTGGGCGGTCCCCCTCCAATAACCAGAGCATCGTGCTGCGTCTCGTTTACGGCAACTCCCGGTTCCTGTTCACCGGCGATGCGGAGCAGGAGGCGGAGTCAGATCTTTGCGGTGCGCCCGGCCTGGATCTTGCAGCCGAGGTGCTGAAGGTCGGACACCATGGCTCCCGGTGGTCCACCTCCGCACCGTTCCTTCGTGCTGTCCATCCGGGGATCGCGGTGATCAGCGCGGGCCGCGCCAACAGCTACGGACACCCGCACCGGGAATTGATGGACCGTCTGCGGTCCCGCGGAGTTCGAGTGTTCCGCACCGATCTTCAGGGAGCGGTCACGGTGGAAACGAACGGCACCGCCCTGAAGGTCGGAACGATGCAAAATCGCGGTAAAGTCTAGATATGCTAGATCCCTCGGTGCCAGCCGTGATCCTTGCCCCCATGGAGGGGCTGACCGATGCCCCCATGCGGACGGTGCAGGGGGAGATCGGCACGTTTAGTTTTGCCGTCGCTGAGTTTCTTCGTATCAGCCAGGAGGTCCCGCCGAAATCCGTCTTTCACCGACAGGTACCCGAACTCCTCAACCATGCCCGGACACCGAGCGGGCTGCTGGTCCAGGTCCAGCTTCTGGGCGGGCACCCCGAACGGATGGCGTTGTCGGCCCTCGTCGCTTGCCAGGCTGGAGCAACCGCCATTGACATCAATTTTGGGTGTCCTTCGCCCACGGTCAACGGCAACGATGGCGGCGCGACCCTGCTGAAGCACCCCAGGCGAATCCGTGAGATCGTGCGGGCGGTCCGTGACGCGGTCCCACAGCCGGTCCCGGTCTCCGCGAAGCTGCGGCTGGGCTGGGACTCGGTGGACGCGATCCACGAAAACGCCGCGATGGCCGCCGAGGGGGGCGCAAGCTGGGTGACGATTCACGGCAGGACGCGGGAGCAGGGCTATCGCCCACCCGCTGCCTGGGAGCCTATCGGGACCGTGCGGGAGCACCTGGGAATCCCCGTGGTCGCGAACGGCGACATCTGGTCTTTGGATCAGTTTCGCCGCTGCCGTGAAACGACCGGATGCACGCACTTCATGCTGGGGCGTGGCGCGCTGGCGAATCCGTTTCTCTCGCGTCAAGTCGCCGGGGAGCTGGGTTTGTTCGGAGAAGAACCGGCCCACGAGAACGCTGAAGGGGACACCGTCTCCGATTGGCGTCCCTATCTGCAGCGCCTGGTTCGCGTGATGGCGGCCTCGCCGGGAAGGACACCGGTTCACACGGTACGACGCCTGAAGCAGTGGCTTCGGATCGCCAGTCTTCAGGGTGACTTTTCCGCCTTCGACGCCATCAAGCGGGCGGATTCGGTGGAAGAGATTTTCGCTACTCTGGGGTCCCCCGTCCCCGCCCCCAAACTTTAGAAGAAAGCGCTCTTTTCCATGGCTCTGAGACCCATTCATCGCTGCTGTTTACGACCAGAAGCAGTTGCATTCGAGCCTGGGCTGCCTGCCATCCACCGAATTTATGCACTGGACAAAAAGGAACTGACCAAGTACTGGTTTGACGTTGAACACGGTTGCTTTTTGCGTGAGAAGGCCGGATACCTCCGGGATGCCACGGGTGGGCTGCCACTGCTTCGCAGATGGGTCATGCCACAAAAATGGAAAGGTAATACTGTTTAAACCCGTTGACTTTGTTCAGAAGCGCTGCTTGAACGGCGGCTTGTGCTCTGCCACAAATTAACTCCTCACAGGTTGAGCAACGCGCTACAAAGCCGCCCGGCTGACGCTGGGCGGCGGCGCACTCTCCTGACTTAGACCTCACGATACGGTCGGAGTAAAAGTCCCTCCTAACCCTGTGGTTCGGCGGTCGGCGAGAAACGGCAGTTCGGTCCGGTATCGTGCGACGAGATCGCGGTCCAGAACGGCGGACAGTACGAGTTCGCGGTCGTCGCCCTCGGCGAGAACCTGACCGGACGGGTCAATAACGACACTGCGGCCAGGGTAGGTCAGTGGGGTGGGATCTATCCCCACTCGGTTGACTCCGACCACGTACGCCTGGTTCTCGATGGCCCGCGCACGGAGCAGTGCACTCCAATGATGCGCCCGGGCCAGGGGCCAGCTCGCGATCACGATAAACGCTTCCGCTCCCTGGTCCAGGGCATCGCGGAACGCTTCCGGAAACCGGAGATCGTAGCAGATCAGCGGAGCGACCCGCAGCCCGCGGATCTCCCAAACGACCGGGCGATCACCGGCGGCATAGCAGTCGCGCTCCCCGCTGGGGGTGT
>JACMJB010000474.1 GCA_014380815.1 Armatimonadota bacterium | reverse complement strand
GATGCCCGTCACGCCGCCGCCGAGGGCGCGCTGGCGCTGGGGCGCAGTCTGATCGCCGTGGGATCGTTCACAGAAGCCATCGCCGCTCTGACCGAAGCGCAGCAGCGGGGCGCGAGCGGGCCGGAGGTCACGGGCCTGCTGCGAGCCGCCCGTGTCGGCGAGGCGCTGTCGCTGGGCAACCGCCTGTATCAGGACCGTCAGTATGCCACCGCTCTGTTCCAGTTCAAGAAAGCGCTGCGTCTCGACCCCGACAACGCGGATGCCCTGCAGAAGATCAGCTATTCTCAGAATTTCCTGCAGGACACGCAGCTCAACGACCGCTTCACCCGCCTGGAGTAGGGCACGCTCGCGCAGATCCAGCCAGGAAAGAAGCTCCGCAGCCGTTACCAGCTATCGAGCGCAACGGAAACCAGCGTAAACCTGGTGCCGGACACTCGCCTGGGCTTCAACTACCAGGGAGCCAGAAAGACTCCCCTCACGGGAGGAACCCACTGAGGACGAGCTTCCTCCAAAACGAACATCCCCCTGGCCGCCTCGCCAGTGAAGAATCATCAGGGAATTGTAGAGCATGCGGCGCAGGTCTGCCTCTGATGCTGCACTGGCCTCTGTACCACTCCGGTTGACAGACGCATTGAACCATGTCAGGTCGGGATCGCTACCAGCGGGATACCGCTTTGGCGCGTACGATGTGTGATGAAGTCTTGAAAGGACTAATTCCGGCGCGTTGATCAAGACATTTCTCACACCAAAGACGCTCACATCCTGGCGAAAAGCGTCAATATGGTGCACCTTCCCCCATATTTCCTGCCCCTCCAAAAAGGCGTCGGTGTAATGCTGCAAAGCGACGGACGCCTGTTCTAACTCTGGTGTCGAGGGGATCAGAACATTGACCCGGGTGTTTGGCTGAAGCGGATCTTGCCGATTGCCGAAGCGCTGCCTTGCGCGCTCGTTTGCTGCGGTTGATGCCGCATAGAGCAGTTGTCGTACCACGCCAAGGCGGGCATTGACCTCCTTTCTTGCCGTATCCCAGTTCTGATTCATCTCCTCGACCCAGGCGGTATCACGGGTGTACGCTGCGCGCCGCCACTCAACCTCGGTCGGAAGCCGAGACTGACGCGACGCAGCGAAGAGGTTTGCATCATCGTGAAACATCCCACAGGCAGGCCGGTCTGCCCGGCGAACCGGGGCAATCAGGTCTTGGTCGGACCAGCCAAACGGAAGAGGACGGCCCCTCCCCCTCAGCCACGCGCGATACTCCCCATTGGTTACCGGCTGAACCGCCATCCAGAAGCCGGGCGTACAGGCGACATTCGTTTCGTACGCAAGAGAAAACTCCTTTCCCGGGGCACCATCGAGGGCGACTGGCCCGCCGGGAACGAAGACCATTTCCGGCGATCCCTTGGGAAGCGTCCCGGACCGGTCGCCCAGACGGACGGCGGCCCGGTCCTGAGCAAGCCCGATCTCGCCCGCGATGACCTGGAACCGCGCCAGCGACACAAACGCGGGCTGCGTCCCCTCTTGAGTCACCATGCCGATTGCGGCTCCGCTCTCCTCGTCCACAACGACCGCACCAAGCGGAATGGGTGTGCTACTGTCCTCCCCCGGAGAGAGCGAGAAGCTGTCCTTGTTTACCGTGGCAGTACCGATGATCGCCCTTCGCGTCACTATAATAGCGGCAGCGCCATCGGCTCCGAGCGCGGTCCAAAGCAGTCGAACCGGACTGCCAGGCGCGACATTACCGCTCGCCAGCAACGGCAGCGAGGGCATATGGTAGCCATTTGTCTTGATTAGAGCGTAGGGAACGCTTGCATGGGTGCCGGGATGGTGGCGCGCCGGGGCGGCCACCGGCGAGGCAGGGCGCTTCTTGTCGCCCTCATTCCCGGCCCCGGCGCCGTCCACCTTGGGAAGAATGACTTCCACAAGACCCCCGTTGCGCGCCACATCCCGGACGGCACGGGGAACCAGAACGAAGCCATCGCAGCGAATCACGAGGCCCGTCACCGTCGCTTTAGAGGCGCTCTCCAATTCGGTGTAGCGAACCTGAACGACCGCTTCCTCGGGCTTCTCGGCCACATGATGCTTCCAGGTGGAGTACGGCGGCATGCTCTCAAGGGGAAGTCTCCGATCCCCGGCGCCGGGATCAACACGGGCAGTATCTCCCTTCGGCGCATCAGCACGAAGTGGGGCAGGTGTTAGAAGAAACGACGCTGCCACCAGCGCAGACAGTGCGTAGCGATAACGAAAAAAGCGAATCGACATCGTCGGCAACCCCTTTAACCAGAACACACGAACTGACGGAATTGTACCTGACAACGGCGGAGAGGAAGACTCCCGCGCCGTTTCAGCCCATTTGGACGGCGAAGAATTTCCTGCAGGACACGCAGCCTGGCGACCGCTTCACTCGCCTGGAGCAGGGGACGCTCGCGCAGGTCGCGCAGGTTCAGCCAGGGAAGTTCAGCCAGGAGGGAATCTGAGGGAGGAATCGCACCGGTTTTTGTCGTAGTGGCCTGTCGGAGAAAACCTTATGTCTACCCGCTGCATCTTCCTTCTCACCATCCTGTTGCTGACCCCTCCTTTCGCTGTGCCCGCCCCAGCTCAGGACATGCCGTCCCCCAAAACCTCTCCTTTTGCGGACTTCGAGAGCGGCTGGGGGGACTGGACAACGACCGGCGATGCGTTCGGGAGTGCCCCCGCGACCGACGCTCTATTCCCCGGTAAGATCCGCGGCTTTGATGGGCGCGGTTTCCTTTCTACCCTCCACCCTCGAAAGGGAAATCTCGCAACGGGTAAGGCGGTCTCGCGCGAATTCCTTGTTGAGAAACCCTCAATCGCGTTCAGGATCGGGGGCGGTAACTTTCCGGGTCAGGCGTGCCTGAATCTGGTTGTGGACGGCAAAGTCGAACGCAGCGCGACCGGAAGCGGCACCCCCACTCTCTCTGAAACCTCATGGGACGTGTCCTCCCTCGTGGGCAAAAAGGCCCACCTGGAGATCCTGGACAACACTGTCTCCGCCAATCGTGGCTACCTTCTCGTGGACGACATACGATTTACGGATCCTCCGGAACCGGCGAGAGAAGTTGACTGGAGAGCGGTAAATGCCGCTGTCGCGGACAATTCGCTGGGGATTGATCTCGCTAAAGACCTTGTGCCACCAGGAAATATCCCGGGGGAAAGTGCCTATCTTCCCCTGCCGCATGTACGTCAGGAGAGGGATTTGTGCGTTCCCACCTCGGCGGCAATGGTTCTGCAGTACTATGGCGAGCCGATGACGCCGCGCGAGATCAAGGTCTTATCGCGTGGGCGCGACTATGACCGAAACCAGAAGTTCGACGATTTCAGCACGACCTGGTATGCGGACTTGCTGAAAGGCCTGTCGCGACGCGGGTACGTGTGGCAGGACGTGGCCTATCCCAACACAAAGGAAGGCTACGCACGAAGTCTAGGGGAGATATTCCGCTCTCTCGACAGAAAAAGACCGGTCCTCATTGACACAACACTCTACGGGGGGCATACCATGGCGGTCTGTGGCTACAGCAAAGCAAAACGCCTGCTGATTGTGATGGACCCCAACATCCCTGCGCCGGGGATGCGCGCCCTCGCGTTCGATGTTCTGCCCGTGATCTGGAAAGATGGCTGGACGAATCCGCGGATCCACCCCGCAGTCTTTACGCAACCGCGCCGCTGAATCCTCTCCTGACCTTTTGCCCCGCACTGAGCCGGTGCGGGAGCAAGCAGGGTTTTTGCATCAAACACGGTTTCGCCTCGCTTTTTGGCGGCGACTGCCACCGCTTTGCAGCGACGTGGTTTTCATTGAAATTCCTGGTGAAAGCCCCGAAGCGCGCTCCCTCACAGGTTTATCGAGACAGAGCGGCGTTTCTTCCCCCAAACGCTTTTCCAGGGCTGTCACAGACCGCCAGAAAAAATACGTTATAATAACGCATCTTTCCCCGGCTCTGGTGTCTCAGTGTCGGGGAACCCTTCATCCTGATTCTTTGTAAGAGCCTCCTGCCGAATGCGAACCCGAAATGCCGCTCCCTCGAAACGTTTTGCCGGGCTGATCAGCCTGTTTTTCTGCTCGCTTGCTGCCTCCCTGCTGGCGGGTGGGTGCGGCAACAATCCGTATCCACCGGGCGAGAGCGGAGGCAAAGTCGCGTACCGCTTGATCGCGGACGACCCCAAGTCGCTGGACCCCAGCTACTCTTACGATGGCTCCGAAGGGCTGATCCTGGATGTCATCTATCCGTCGTTTTACCGCTATGACTTCCTGAAGCGGGACCCATTCGCGCTGGAACTCAATATCGGAGCCGCTGAACCGACACGTGGTCCGTACACGTTCACCCGCACCGACAAAGCGGGCAAAACGGAGACGGTAACCGGTGAGCAGTATACATTCCGTCTGCGCCCCGATATCCGCTACCAGGACGACCCCTGTTTTCCCGGCGGTAAAGGTCGTTTGGTGACCGCGAATGACATCGTGTACGCATTCAAGCGGATGATTGACCCCTCGGTTCAGTCGCCGGTGGCGTCCTTCTTCGCGGACAAGGTGGTCGGATGGGAGGCATACACCCAGGCGTTCGAGAAGCAGGGCGCGAAAAACTACAACAACGCGCTTCCCGGTGTCCAGGTGGACCCCCGGGACCCCTTGACGTTCCATATCTATCTGAGCCAGCCTTATCCACAGCTGCGCTACCTGATGGCGATGCACTTCACGGCCCCGCAGGCCCGCGAGGCCGTCGAGTACTGGAAGGACGAGTACAAGTTGCGCCATCCGGTCGGGTGCGGCATGTACCGGCTCTCGGAGTTCAAATCGAAGCAGCGGATCTCTCTGGAGGCCAATCCGAACCGCTACCCGTCGCGGTACCCGAGCCAGGGTTCGTCTCAGGACCAGGCCGATGGGCTGCTGCGGGACGCCGGCGCGGCTCTGCCACTGACGGACAAGATCGTTTTCAGCGTCGTCAAAGAGGGCGTGACCGCTTTCAACCTGTTTCAGCAGGGCTACCTGGATGTCAGCGGGGTCACCAACACCAACGCCACCCAGGTACTCAAGGGAGCGGACCTGTCGCCGGAGATGAAGCGGCGCGGGGTCACCATGCGCCGCAACGTCTCCGTGAACGATTGGTATTGCTTCTTCAACATGGAAGACCCGGACTGGGGCGGCTACACCCCGCGGAAGCGCAAACTGCGTCAGGCGGTCTCACTCTCGATTGACAGTCAGGCGTTCATTGACGTGTTCAACCGGGGCAATGGCGTTCTGGCGCAGACCATGATCCCGCCCGGAGTCTTCGGGTACGATCCCGCTTACCGCAATCCTTACACTCAGTACGACGAGAGCCTGGCGAAGGCCAAACAGCTTCTTGCCGAGGCGGGCTACCCCGACGGAATGGACCCCAGGACCGGCAAGCCGCTGGTGCTGACGATGGACGGTCAGAGCGGGTCGCCGCAGCTCGCCGCCATGTTCGAGCAGACCAGGCGTCAGGTCGAAAAGCTGGGTATCAAGGTGGACCTGAAATTGTCTCGCTACAGTGTTTGGCGCGACAAGATGAAAAAGAAGCAGTTTCAATTCTCGCCAGTCTTTGGCTGGTCCGCGGACTACCCGGACCCGGAGAACTTCCTGTTCCTCTTCTACGGTCCAAACCGGGGTGGCCCCAATTCCAGTCTGTATGGGAACCCTGAGTATGACCGTCTGTTCCTCGAGATGCAGAAGATGAGCGACGGACCGAGGCGTCTGGCGCTGATCCAGCAACTGCAGCGTATCGTGATCGAGGACTGCCCCGTGATCCCGATGTACCATGATGTCACCTACTCGCTCTCGCAGGCCTGGATCCGAAACACCAAGCCACATCCGATCAGCAACGATGATTCTCAGTACCGCGCCGTGGATCCCGAACTGCGCGCCGCGCGTCAGGCCGGGTGGAATCAGCCCAATATCGCCCCGCTCTGGTGGGGGCTGGCAGCGGCCGTGGCGGGGATCGCCCCCGCGCTTCAGGTGATCCGGCAGCGGACCAATCGCAAGGTGCGCCGCCGAGGGGCGGTGACGACACCGGAAGGGGAACTGGACTAACTCGATGCTGTCCTATGTCCTTCGGCGCGTTCTGTACGCCGTACCGATTCTCGTGGGCGTCTCGCTGCTCACCTTCGCGCTTTTTTACTTGACCACCAGTCCGGAAAACCTGGCGCGGCGCAATATCTCGGCGAAGAATCCCTCACCTGCACAGATTCAGCAGTGGCTGAAAGATCATCACTACGACAAGTCGCGATCCGAACAGTTCAAAGACCATATGACCTCGCTTGCGACCTTTCGCTTCGGCACGAGCGACGCAACGGGGCAACCGATCGCGGAGACCATCCGGCGCGGTGCGGGACCTTCTTTCGTGATCGGATCGCTGGTCTTTGTGACCACGCTGTATCTTTCGCTGACGCTCGCGATCATCGCCGCGTACTTTCGCGGAACGTATGTGGACTTGCTGACGACGATCGTGACGGTCCTGGTGATGAGTATCGCCTACATTGTGTACGTCAATGTGGGTCAATATCTGCTGGGTAAGGTGCTTAAATGGGGGCCACTGACCGGCTTCGAATTCGGTCTGGGCGGACTGCGCTTCGCCGCTCTGCCGGTCCTGATCGGGGCCATCGCGGGATTCGGGGGCGGCGCGCGGCTGTATCGCACCTTCCTGCTGGATGAGATCAACCAGGATTATGTCCGCACTGCCCGTGCCAAAGGAGTCTCCGAGCGCGCCATCCTGCTGCGTCACGTCCTGAAAAATGCCCTGATCCCGCTCATTACCTCGACGGTCGCCGCGATCCCAAGCCTGATCCTGGGCGGTGTGGTAACGGAGAACTTTTTCAACATTCCCGGCCTGGGCAGCGCGCTGGTAGATGCCATCAACGGTCAGGACTTCGCGATGGTCCGCGCGATGGTGTTCCTTGGAACGCTGCTGTACATCGTGGGACTGATCCTGACCGACATCGCCTATGCCCTCGCCGACCCGCGCGTCCGGCTGGAATAGCGAAGGACGAAGAGAAACCGATGCAGTTTACCGGACCCGACATTCTGTATAACCTCCTCGCGCTTGCGGCGTTCGGGCTGCTGCTCACGGCTGTCGTGCGGGCGCGGCGACAGCCGCTGTGGGCCGAGGCGTATCGACGCCTGGCCCGCAACCGCATCGCGATGGTCACGCTTGCCGTTCTGGTCCTGTATGGCCTGGTCGCCCTGCTGGATAGTGTCGGCGGGACCGTGACCAAAACCCAGACCCGTCACACCCTCATGGACGCCCTGTTCCAGCGCCCCGCCGAACGCACCTACTCCGCGCCGCTGGCCTCCATGACTACCGGCGAGCCAAAGCCGCGCCGCTTGAACCAGCCGGGAACGCACCTGCTGGGAACGGATCTGCTCGGCAACGACGTTTTGTACCAGACCCTCAAGGGCGCGCGAACCGCAGTCGTGGTCGGTGGTTTCACCAGCTTGATGTCGGTCCCGGTCGCCCTGCTTCTGGGACTGCTCGCGGGCTACTACGGCAGGCGCGTGGACGATGCCGTTCAGTACACGTATACAGTCCTGTCCTCGATCCCGGACCTGCTCCTGTTGATTGCGATCCTGATCATGCTGGGACCGGGCCTGACGCAGATCTGCGTCGCTCTGGCGGTCACGAACTTTGTGGGTTTGTGCCGCCTGGTGCGTGGCGAGACCCTTAAGCATCGGGACCGGGAATATGTCCGTGCCGCCAAGGCGCTGGGCGTCTCCGACAACCGGATCCTGTGGCGGCACATTCTGCCGAACCTCCTGCCGGTCGTGATCATCTCGGTGACGCTGGGTTTCTCCGGCCTGGTGCTTGCGGAGTCCACGCTGTCGTACCTTGGGGTCGGGGTGGGCCAGGATGTCGGAAGCTGGGGAAATATGATTGACGCCGCGCGGGCCGAGCTTGCCCGCGACCCGATCATCTGGTGGAACCTGTCCGCCGCCTCGGTCGCGCTGACGCTGCTCGCGCTGTCCCTGAACCTGTTCGGCGATGCGCTCCGCGATGCCATTGATCCCCGGCTCCGAAGCTGACGCTCAGCAGAAAGCCCCAAAGTAACCAACCCTATGCCTGAACCGCTTCTTTCCGTTGAAAACCTGCGGACCTATTTCAGTTCGTCGCGCGGCACCGTTAAAGCGGTGGACGGTGTCAGCTTCACGGTCGAGCGCGGCGAGACCCGCGCTATCGTGGGGGAGTCCGGCTGCGGCAAGAGCATGACCGCGCTTTCCCTGCTGCAGCTGGTGCCGGAACCGGCGGGCTACATTGATTCCGGGCGGATCCTGTTCGAGACGCGCGATCTGCTCGATCTGACCTGGAGCCAGATGCGCGAGATTCGGGGCAGGGAGATCGCCATGATCTTTCAGGAGCCGATGACCAGCCTGAACCCGGTCCACACGGTTGGTCAACAGATCCGTGAAGCGATGTCTGTTCACGGTAAGGCGGCGGGGGAGGCGACCGATCGCGCGATCTACCTGCTGGGGCGCGTTGGATTGGAAGACCCTGCCCAGGCGCTACGCCAGTACCCGCACGAGCTTTCGGGCGGCATGCGGCAGCGTGTCATGATCGCGATCGCCCTCGCCAATCAGCCCAAGCTGCTGATCGCCGATGAACCCACGACCGCCCTGGATGTGACGGTTCAGGCACAGATCCTCGCTTTGATTCGCGAACTGCAGGCTGAGACCGGCATGGCGGTCCTGTTGATCACGCATGATCTGGGGATCGTCGCTGAGGTCGCCGACCAGGTATCGGTGATGTATGCCGGTCAGATCATCGAGTCTGCGGATACCCGCTCGCTGTTCAAAGACCCACGCCACCCGTACACAAAGGGCCTGTTCGCCAGCCTTCCCGCTCGCAACCGGCGCGGGCAGGACCTGGCGACGCTGGAGGGTATCGTCCCTGATGCCGCCGCCTGGCCCCCCGCCTGCCGCTTCGCGCCGCGCTGCCCCTACCGCTGGGAATCCTGCGACACCCTTCGCCCCAAGCTGTTTCCTCCCGAAAGTGACCGCCCGGTCCGCTGCCATTTGTACGACCCCACGATCCCTGGCTGGCCTCGTCTCGAAAAAGCCGGGACAACAGCAGTATAATCCAGTCAGGGAGCCAATTCACGCCAACTGCCGAAGGAGGAAACCACTATCGCCGCATTCGCTGTTCCTGTTCTGTCGCCCGCTCCCGATGCCGGGGTGCGCCGCCTCCCCTTAGCGCGGGACCATTTTCATCCGCTTTGCGACCGGGGACCGCTTAGCAGCGGCTATGAACTGACCATCAAGGCCCGAGTGTGTGGTCGCGCCGGTATCGCTGGGTACTGGTCGCTCGATGTTCCGGGCCACGTTCTGGTCTTCAACTGCGAACCGACCGACGGCTACGCCGCCGCCGCCGTATCGCGGATCTTTTGCCCTGATTCATTATGATCACTGTACAAAACCTTCGTAAAGATTATCTGGTCCGCAAAGGGCTGCTCGCCCGCAAGACCTACAAAACCGTCGTGAACGAGGTCAGCTTCCACATCGAGAAGGGCAAGACACTTGCGCTGGTGGGGGAGTCGGGGTCGGGT
Source organism: Armatimonadota bacterium (assembly GCA_014380815.1). Classification (GTDB taxonomy): domain Bacteria; phylum Armatimonadota; class Armatimonadia; order Armatimonadales; family Armatimonadaceae; genus JACMJB01. Next base: position 9,490 of record JACMJB010000474.1, on the reverse strand, counting down.
AAGTCCACGGTCGGCTTGATGCTGCTCGGACTGCTCGCCCCGACCGCGGGCGAGATCACCTTCGCGGGCCAGCCGCTACTCGGCGGCGGGAGCATGGCGGAGCGGCGGACGCTGCGGCGCGCGATGCAGGTGGTCTTCCAGGACCCGTTCGCCAGTCTGAACGCCCGCATGACCGTGCGTGAAACGCTGACGGAGGGGATGACAGTCCACGCCATCGGCGCGAACGCCAAAGAACGTGAGGAGCGGGCGGCCTCCCTGCTCACCGAGGTCGGTCTGCCGCCCGCCGCGCTGGACCGGTATCCGCACGAGTTCAGCGGCGGGCAGCGTCAGCGGATCGCAATCGCCCGCGCGCTTTCTGTCGGCCCGCAGTTTATCGTTCTGGACGAGCCGACCAGCGCGCTGGATGTTTCTGTGCAGAGCCAGGTGCTGAACCTGCTGCGAAAGCTCCAGCGCGAAAACGGCCTGACCTACCTGTTTATCACCCACAACCTCGCGGTGGTCGAGTACCTTGCCGACGAGGTTTGTGTCATGGAGCGGGGACAGATCGTGGAGCGCGGGACCGTGGATGGCATCTTCGACACGCCGCAGCAGGAGTACACTCGGCGCCTGCTGCGCTCGATCCCCTCTTTGGACCCGGACGCCCGCCGACTCACCACTACCGTTTAACGGCAACTTACGCGCCGCCCAGATGTCCGACTATCCGATGCAGACCGCATCATCGAGGCCAATATTGAAACCTGCCGGTAAATTCGCCATTCTTCTCCTGGTGATCGGTTTCGCCTACGGGGCGCTGCGCTGGTACCAGCAGACCACGGGCAAATCCGTGGTCTCCCTTCCGGGCCGCAGTGGGGCCGCAGGTTCCGGCTCCGATCCCTCAAACGGCGGCGGGAGCGGGGGAGAACCCGCAAACGTCAGGGGGGGAGAGCTGGAACTGATCACCTCCGCTACCAAAAAAGGGTGGCTCGAAAAGCAGGCCGAGCTATTCAGCGCCCGGAGCGGCGGCAAAACCACGATCCGCATTCGGTATATCGAGACCCGTGCCGCGATGCAGGCGATCCTGACCGGCAGGGAGAAGCCGGTCCTGTGGAGTCCCAGCAGCCCGATCTGGGCCAAACGCCTGGCGCAGGTCTGGACAGACCCGAAGTTTCATCCCGGTGAGCCGCCCGTGATTGACACGCAGGACAATCGGCGGTTTCGAAGCTACCTGCGCACCCCGATCGTCTTTCTGACCACGAAGGAGCGTGCCCGGTATCTGCGCCCGCTGCTGTCAGGACCTGACCCGTGGGGGGCGATCCGCGACCTCAGCCTGGGGAAGCGATCCGTGCCCGGCATGGGCGGCAAGTTCCGCTTCGCCCACGCGGACCCGCTGAATGCAAACAGCGGCTTTCTCACCATCGGAATGATCCTGGATTCGTACAGCCGAAAAAGCGGTGGGGGCGACGATCTGGTGCGGATCGCGAGCAGCGCGGGCTTCGTTCAGTACCTCACGGAATTGGAGCGCGGCCTGGTCTACGACGAACCCGTGCGCGGGGGGTCGTCGGCGCTGGTCAAGGCGTTCCTGGACAACCCAAGCCGCTACGGAGTCATCACATCCTATGAAAGCAGTGCCCTCGATGCGGCCCGGTCCTACCCGGATATCGCCGTAATCTATCCGAACCCGACTGTGGTCTCCGAGCAGACGGTGGTGGTCCTCAGCGGAAAATGGGTCTCCCCGGAGCAGCAGGATGCTGCCCAGGCTTTTCTGGAGTTTCTAAGACAGCCGGATTCCCTGAGCGAGGGCGTCAAAGGGAACTTCCGCGCTGCGGATGAGACCGGGCCAGCACTGACGGACACGCTCCGCAGGAACCGGGAACAGGGCTTTCAGCAGAATTACAGTGCGATAGATCTCCCGCCTTACGATGCCCTCAATGCCGCCGCGTTTCAGTGGCGTGTCCATGTCGCGCGCCTGAGTGCCACCGCCGCCCGCCGCTAAGGCGCCCCCTCTTGCAGGAAGGCGGGCGTCCCGCAGCGAATAGTGTGGAGTCCCACGCCAGGCAAGCCTCTCTCTCCCGCACGGTGCCAAGAGGCAGAACCGGTAAAGAATCTGTCAAATGAGCAAGAAGAACCGCTTCGCGGAAGCGTTCAAGGAAAACTTTAACCTGGTAGGTTTGGCGGGAGCGGTCGCGCTTTCCGCGGCGACGCTGAACCCACTGCCGCTGATCGCAGTGGCAATCGCCGAAGCGGCTTACCTCCTGTTCGTGCCGGATTCCCGCTGGTACGATTCGCGGCTCGCCAAACGCTTCGATGCCGAGGTGGACGCCCGCCGGGAAGCCCTCAAAAAGCAGATCTTCCCCTACATGTCCGGCGCGATGCAGGAGCGGTTCACAAGACTGGAGGCGATCCGTGTCCAGATCGCCAGTCAGCCGCCCGGCAGCAGCGGTGGCGGCGATGACAAGTGGTTTCGCGAAGTCGTCCGCAAACTCGATTATCTGCTGGAGAAGTTTCTGACGTTCGCGCAGAAGGAAGCACAGTTTCGTGCCTACCTGCAAAGTGTCCATGAGCAGGTGGGCCGGGACCGCGGCGGGCCAACGGCACGGCCGCCGATGCCGCACCGGCCGCAGCAGCGTCCCGTCAGCCAGGGGGGCGGCGAGGTGATGCCCGCCGACTTCGATCTGTTCGATGCCCCACGGGAGCGCCGTGGTCGGCAGGACCTGCCGCGCCGGGGCGAAACGTTCGTGGTGGTGGGGGAGGGAGCGGACGAGCAGCATCCCCGGAGCCTGTCGCCGCGTCTCGCGGACCGCTGGACGCAGGAAACCGTCAAGACGGTCCAGGCGCACTACCACGAGGAGATCACCGGAGTCAACGCCGCCCTCGAGGAAGAAGACGATCTGAATACCAAGGCGATTCTGACCAAGCGCGCCGAGGTGCTGCAGCAGCGGGGCGAGTATGTCGGCAAGATCGGCAAGATCCTGACCAATCTGGGACACCAGATGGAACTTTTGGAAGACTCGTTCGGGCTGATCAACGATCAGATGCGCGCGCGCTCCCCGGATCAGGTGCTTGCCGACATCGAGGGCGTGGTCTACCAGACCGACTCCATGACCAAACTGCTCGAAGAGCTTGCCCCTTACGAACAGGATGCGGAGCGCCTCGCGGCCTAGCCGCGCGTTCGCGGGGTCCCGTGCGGGAAGACCAACCCAACATGGCGATTAAAGATACTTTGCGCAGGACTGCCCGCTGCATGCGGCTCGCCGCGCTGGGACTGCTGGTGTTGATGGGCTGCTCCCCGCTCCCCCCCCACTCGAACGGCGCGCGTTCGCTTGGCGCGCGTTCACCCGGCAACATAAGTGTGGCGAGTCTCCCCGTCGAAGGGAAGGGGGAGGCCGCCTTTGGCCGCTTCGGTCGTATCCACGAGGACGGTCTGCTCACGCTCAACGTGTCCCCTGAGGGGTTTGAAACCCCGCTGGGGGGAAAGCTCCGGGTCCGCTGGGGTGACGGTAGAACGCCGATCACCAGCACTGTCGTGCATCTGGACCCGACTGAGAAACGCCTCTCCCTTTCCGGTGGTGGCGATGGCGCTCCGACCATGGTTCGGTACTCGCTGCTCTATCCCGGTTTTTCCGCGACCTTTGGCAGGCGCCTGGTGCTGCGTGCCGCCGCAGAGAGCAGCGAGCCGGAACCCGTGGTCTCGGCGCGGGTCGGTTTCGCGGGAGCCGATGGTCTTTGGTACGAATCCCTCGTTCTGCGAAGAGGGCAAGGTTCTCCCGGAGTGGCAGTTTTGATGCGCCTTTCCGAAACAGCGACGTTTCGTTCCGCAAAAGAGGGGGGGCAGTCGGTCACGATCATCGAGGACACGCAGCCGATCGGTGTTGTGCGCTTCGTGACCCCCCTGGGAATCCGCTCCATCGTGCATGCGGAAGACGAGCGGCTCTGGCAGGCAATGAAATCCTGGGCGGTGGTCCCGATTCCATCTCGGCTCTCTTCAGCGTCGTCTCTGTCGGCGGACGGGAAGAGCGTCACGATCACGGAGACCTTCACGGGGAAAGTCGCCCCGCTGCCCCCGATCCTGGCCTTCGCGATGCGCCACGGCTACCCGGCAACGGTTGCCGGAAAGATCGTTTACACGGACGCCGTGACGAAGTACGGACCGTTCGCCGTGGTCGCGGGAAACACGCTCCGCTACACACTGCCCGTGCCCCCGACGGAAGAGCGCGGGTATGTCCCGATCCAGGGGCAGGACCCCCGACGAGTCGCACTGCTGAACGAACTGGTCGGGCACCTGGGCGGGGCCTGGGCGAGCAACGCAGTGGACCTCGGCTATGCGGGGATGGCGAACGCGCAGATGGCGGGACCGTATCTCAGCCCCGCTCGCCGAAAAGAGGTCGCGGCGGCGTGGAGGGCGTATCTTCCGTCCGCATTCGCACTTCCGCCCTATGCAGACGGCTCCAAACAAACGCCCTGGAAGGTCGCGACCGAGCCGTTCACCAGTCAGTCTTACCTGTGGAACTACTGCATTGACGGGCCAGGTGGCTACCGTTACGACCTGGAATGGGGCAACGCACTTCCACTCTATGGGTTGTATAAGTATGCGCAGTACAGCGGGGATTGGCAGATGGTCCGCCGCCACTGGGCCGATGTCCAGCGCATCTACCGCTATTTCGATCTGGGTGATGATTGGGCCTGGATGACCGTGGTAAACGCCGACCACGGTTACAGCACCGGCACCGGAGACCCGCTCTGCGCCGCCTATGCCGCGCACATTGCGTGCCTGAAGATGGCCCGCGTCCTGGGAGACAGGGAGTCCGAGAAGCGATTCGCGGTCCGCGCGGCCCGTTGCGCCGTGGCGACGGTCTCCCGGTTCGGTTATACGGATTGGGGGCGCGAACAGGGACTGCTCGGACCGCGCTCGGTCGCGCTCGGGTATCAGGAGGCCGAGGGCTTCACGCGCTCCAACACGGACGACGGCCCCTGGTACGTCTCCACCCTGCTGTCCGGCGACGGCGCGCTGCCCGAACTGTTCACGCTGTACCGCGCCTATGGAAAAGACGCCCTGCGCCGCTATGAAGCGCGCTACGCCGCCGATCTTCCCCGTTGGTACCAGGGCAGTCAGCCCTATCCAAAAAAAGTGACCTATGACGGCAACAGTATTTACGTTGCCTTCCCTCATGTCTTCGCCCGCGCCGCCGTGCTGGACGAGCCGACCACGAGTCTGGTCCGCTATCTGGACGGAATTCAGACCAACCGAAACAATGCCTGGATCGGTCCGAACGTTGTGGCGGAGGTCCTGTCACGGCACCGCGGGGGGCGTGTGCCGCTGTTTCTGCTGACGGAGTGGGAGCCCGCCGCCTATCGCGAGGGTGCCGCCAGCCCCGACGGCAGGCAGGTAACTCTCCAGTTCGTCCTGCCGAAACCCGCCCTGAAGACCTGGCGTTTCGCCGCCCGGTTGGACCCGCGCTTCGCCCCTGCCTCCGTTCGAGCGGGGGGCAGGCCGATCCCCTTCCGTTTCACCGGCGATGTGCTGACGGTCCCCCTGGCGCGCCCCACACCGGGAGGCTTAAAGATTGATGTGCGGCTGAAAGGGCGTTAGGTGTTCGGTTCCGGTCTGACCGGTCACTTCGGCACAACCCCCATGGGCGCGGTCTCCAGAAGCCGCAGATTCGGATTCTTCTCGACGAGATAGTTCAGAATCCACTCACTTTCAAACAGGCAGACCAGATTGCCATAGTCGTCCTCGACGCGGCGGACGCCCATTCCCCAGTGGATGTTCTGCAGCGTTTCCGGCGCTGCCTCTACCCAGCGGGCATAGCTAAAGGGGGTCCGGTCCAGAAGAGTCTCCACCCCGTACTCGGTCTGGAGGCGGAACTGAATCACCTCGAACTGAAGCTGACCGACCACGCCCAGAATCGGTTCGGTGCGGGCGGCGTTGATCTCGTGGAAAAGCTGCACGACACCCTCTTCGGACAACTGCTGGATGCCCTTCTGGAACTGTTTGTACTTTTCCGACTTGCGGTTGCGAAGCACCCCGAAGTGCTCCGGCGCGAAGCGGGGAAAATCCAGAAAGCGGACCGCGGGGCCGGTGCAGACCGTGTCACCAAGCTGGAACGCGCCGGGGTTGGTCAGGCCGATGATATCACCGGGATAAGCCTCCTCGACCGTCTCGCGCTCGGAGGCGAACAGCTTCTGCGGGCGGGTCAGCCGAAGGGTTTTGCCGGTGCGCGGGTTGGTCGCCGCCATGTCCCGCTCGAAGTGACCAGAAACGACGCGCAGAAAGGCGATGCGGTCCCGGTGGTTCGGGTCCATATTCGCCTGGATCTTAAAGACAAAGCCGCGAAACTCCGGCTCTTCGGGAAAGACATCGCCTTTCTCCGAGCGGCGCGGCATCGGCGGCGGGGCCATGGCGATAAACTTGGACAGCAGCAGTTCGACCCCGAAGTTGGTCACGGCGCTGCCGAAGAACATGGGCGTGATCTCGCCCATCGCGATCTTCTGCGGGTCCAGCGGCTCTCCGGCGATATCCAGAAGCTCGATGTCCTCGCGCAGTTTGGCGGCCTCGCTGTCTCCGAGCAGGGCTTCAAGAGCCGGGTCCTCCAGGTTCGTGGCGCGGACCGGCGCACGGCCCTCGCCGCCACGACCCACGCGGTCAAACAGGTGAAGCAGTTTGGTCTGGCGGTCGTAGACGCCCTGGAAGCGGTCGCCGTCGCCGATAGGCCAGACAACCGGCACGGCGCGGATCCCCAGCACGTCCTCGAGTTCCGCCATCAGCTCCAGCGGATCTTTTCCGGGCCGATCCATCTTGTTGACCAGGGTGAAGATCGGGATGCCGCGCTGGCGGCAGACATGGAACAGCTTCCGCGTTTGTGGCTCGACGCCCTTAGCGTTGTCAATCAGCATCAGCGCGCTGTCGGCGGCGACCAGGGTCCGGTACGTATCCTCGGAAAAGTCCTGGTGCCCCGGCGTATCCAGCAGGTTCAGGACGCAGCCACTGTAAGGGAACTGCAGAACCGTGGAGGTAACGGAGATGCCGCGCTGTTTTTCCATCTCCATCCAGTCCGAGGTTGCCTGCCGACGGTTCTTTTTGGCGGCGACCGTCCCGGCAAGCTGGATCGCACCTCCGTAGAGCAGCAGTTTTTCTGTCAGGGTTGTTTTCCCGGCGTCCGGGTGCGAGATAATAGCAAAGGTCCGCCGCCGCGCGACCTCACCCACCGAATCGGAGGGGGAAGAAGACAAGTTCAGGGGCGTGAGGGAAGGGGCGGTGCCGGGGATGCCGGCTTCGTCCGGCGCGAGATTTGCCATTGTTGAGCCTGAGAGAATCGTAAAAGACGCTGGGAAGACGGAGCGTGGAGCGGGCAGAAGCCACCTCCCAGTCTACCATGGCGAGAAGCGGCACCGTATTCCGCGCGGCCTAGTATCCGGCTAAGGGCCGGCCCCTAGATCGTGCCAAAAGCGGTGCCGCGGCCCGAAAATTGCGGAGACGGGAAGGCAGGATACACACCATGTTCCCCCTTCCCGACAAACGGTACTCTGGGTACTCATCGAGCACGCCGCGGACAGACCAGAATGAGCCAGCGGAATACACCGTGAAGATCGTTCTGACGATGACACTGGAGGCGAGCAGCGCGGACCATGCGGAGGCCCTTGCCTCGCACATCGCCGCCTTTGTGCCCGACGATGCCGACCGCGTCACGGACGCTTTCTCGGCTCTGCTGGGCTGCGGTACCTCCGGCGCTCCCCACTCCCTGTCCGCCCGGCCCCGTCCTCGGCAGGCAACTCATGCGGAAGTGATCGCGGTCATCCCGGCAGCCGCCCCCGTCTCGCCCGGCTGATCCCGCTGCTAAGCGAGCACCATCGTGAGCAGCAGAAACAAAAGGGAGAGTGTGACGGCGGCCACCGCAAGAAGCGTGACCAGCAGACGCCGCCAACGCAGCAGGTCCGGCAGCACCGCTGCCTGTCGGAAAGTGGGTCGGGTCATCCTCACGGGGTCGTTTACGTTCGGCATTTTTCGTTCCTTTTCCACCGCTGCCCTGAGCCACGGCTGCCGGATAGACAAACGAAAAGGCCACGCAAGTTCCCGGCGTGGCCCTCTTTTTAAATGCCCTCGCCGCTCATTTCCACGGATGGTGCAAAGCCGCGCCGCATGACGGATTCCGTGATCGTGCGCGGAACCAGGAACTGCAGCAGGTAGTCCGGCCCGCCCGCCTTTGATCCGATCCCGGACAGACGAGCGCCGCCGAACGGCTGTCGGTCCACCACCGCCCCGGTGATCTTGCGGTTGATATACAGATTGCCGACCCGGAACTCGCGCCGCACCCGCTCGATATTCTTGGGTGAACGCGAGTACAAACCCCCGGTCAGGGCATAGAGCGTATTGTCCGCGATAGACAGTGCCTCGTCCAGATCCCGGACGCGCAGCACGGCGAGCACAGGGCCGAAGATCTCCTCCTGGCAAAGGCGACCTTCCGCGGGGCAGTCCGCAAAGACAGCGGCGGGCACATAGTAGCCCCTTTGCGCCCAGCCATCCGGGACCGGGACCTGTGCGAGCAGCCGTCCCTCCGCCTTGCCGATCTCGATGTAGCGTAAAATCCGCTCCTGAGAAGCGGCATCCACGACGGGACCGAGGGTCGTGGCAGGATCTTCGGCGGGACCGATTCGAATGCTCCGCACCGCCTCAGCAAGGCGGGTGCAGAACGGAGCGTAGGCCGACCCGACGACGAGGACGCGCGAACTGGCGGAGCATTTCTGCCCGGAAAATCCGACCGTGGAAGCCAGCACGCCAAGTACTGCCTCGTCCAGGTCGGCATCCTCATCCACGATCACGGCGTTCTTGCCGCCCATCTCGGCGATGACGCGCTTGATCTCGCGCTGACCGGGGCGCACGACGCCCGCGCCCTCGATAATGGCAAGCCCGACCGCTTTGCTGCCCGTGAAGGCGATCAGGGCGGTGCGCGGGTCGCTGACCAGAACGGGGCCGATCTTCTCGCCATCGCCGGGCAGGAAGTTCGCGACTCCCGCCGGAATCCCCGCTGCCTCCAGGGCTTGCTGCAGGAAATACCCCACGCGCGACGCCTGCTCGGACGGCTTCAGCACCACGGGGTTGCCCGCCACAATCGCTGCCACCGCCATGCCGGTCAGGATCGCGAGCGGGAAGTTCCAGGGCGCGATGATCACCGCCGGACCGCGGGCATCGTAGAAGTACTCGTTCCACTCGCCGGGAATGTTGCGCTGGCGCGGTCGCGACAGGCGCTCCATTTCGGCAGCGTAGAAGCGGCAAAAATCAATCGTCTCCGCGACATCCGCGTCGGCCTCCCGCCACGGCTTCCCGGCCTCGAACACCTGCCAGGCCGCGATCTCGAACCGCCGCCGCTGGAATTCGTCCGCGACCCGGTTGAGCAAGGCAGTCCGCTCGTCGACCGGCGTGTCGCGCCACGCCGGAAACGCCCCATGCGCCGCCGCGACGGCCCGCTCTGCCTGCTCGACGGTCGCGAAGAAGGTCCGCGATGCGACCCGATTTGTT
>JACMJB010000473.1 GCA_014380815.1 Armatimonadota bacterium | reverse complement strand
GGGAGACACAGTGACGGTTCGCGGCGGGGCCGGGGGCGGGGTTCGAGTCGTGGAGGGGACGGCATCCACGGGTGAGATCGGGGTATCGAGTTCGCCGCGGCTTTCCATATCGCGCCGGGCGGCGGCGATCCGCTCTTCAGCGCGGCGCATCATTTCGTCGGCGGCGCTCACGGCAGGGTCCACGGGGGAGAGGTTTTCGCCTTCGCTCCCAGAGGGGCGGCGTGCCCCCCCGGATCCGGGGGCGGTCGGCGAAACATCGCCGATCCCGGCATCGAGTTCGCGCTCGGAGAGTTCCGCGTCAATGCGCTCCCGCACCTGACTGAGGTACGCCTTGCTGATGCGAAAAATGCGGTTCGGTATACTCACGCTCGCTGTCCTGGCTGCTTTCGGTCGGTGGAGGATCGAATCGGTCGAAAGGGCTGGATTCGTCCACCTTTAGTTTACCGCGACTTGAGCGGTCCGCGCGGATGGGTCCGCGCCGGTCACGGGATAAAAGGTCAGGATACCGGGAGCTAACGGCGTCCATTCCTCGAACGACTCGGTTGGTTCCGAGGCAACCGCCCAGCCGCCTCTTGTTCCCTCCCTGGGTTCCAGCGGACGCGCGAAAAGAGAGTAATAGTCTTCGTTCCTGCTGAACTGCCGGAGGGCGAACAGACCGGAGGGGTGCGACACCAGCAGATTGACGCCGCTGTAGACACGGGTGCGGTCGCCCTCCGCAGCCCGGTCCGCGCGGGTGAACAGGTCCCCCAGCGCTTTGGTCATCGTCTCAAAGACGGTGTCCGTGCTTCCCGCTCTGCTCAGACAGAACGCCAGCCAGCCCGCGAGAACGACGGTGTCCGAGTCGGAGCTAGCCTCTTCCCGGTCGGCGTCACGAAGGTCCGCACGGAGCAGTTTCAGGAGCGGCTCGCGCAGCGTCCCGTTGTGTGCGACAAGGATCGAATCGTAGGGACGCGCGCTGCCGCTCCTCTGGTAATCCGCCCGAACCGGGTGGGCATTCTCGCTGGTGACCGCCCCGCAGGAGGCCTTACGCAGATGCCCGATCAGCGTTCGGGCGGGGCCGCTTCCCGCCTGGGTACGCGCCGCACCCTCGCTGGCGAACACAAAGAACGCGGAGTCCGCTGCCGATCCGGTCTGACGAAGCAGAGAGACCTGTCCGGCGGCATCGAACCAGCCGATCCCCCAGGAGTCTTCGTGTCCCGGCGCTTCGCCGGGAGGTACCCGCCCGGTGGCGGACTGCGCGCGAAGCGAATTTGGCGCGCCCACCAGGTAGTCCCAGGAGGGCAATGACGCAGACGCGGCGGACGCGCTTTCCGCATCCGCCGCGTTCTCTGCTCCTGCCACCACTGGGGAAAGGGCCATCCCGATCATGCGGCACATAGACAGCGGTTCCTTGTCAGCGTCAGCTTCCTGATCCGGTCCCACCGCCACCGCCGACCTTGGCCTCCAGCTCCGCAAGCTGTCGTTCGATGTCGGACTCCCCCCCGGTCGCCGCTTTGACCGTCGTTTGTGGCACTGGCGTCGAGCCGAGGCCGAGCTTCGACTCCAGGGCGGCAAGCTCACTTTCGGCGGCGACATCGCCCTCGGCGACATCAAGTTCCGACATCCGGTTCTCGACCTTCTGCTTGGCGAGTTCGGAGCGTGCCATCATTTCGGAGGTTGCGTTCTTGATCTTGGCCTGCGCCCGCCCAAATGACTGTTCGGTATCATCAATGCCCTGCATACCGTCCAGCGCCTTGTTCATCGCGATCTGGATCTGGCTGTTCTTCCACTGCGCCTTGAGTGCAAGAGCTTCAGCGGTCTTCTGCCGGATCCGCTCTTCTTCCCGCTTGATCGCCGTTTTGACAGCTTCCGACGTCTCGATTGCCTGGTTCAGGCTCTCTCGCGTCGCGCTTAGCGTCACCTCGAACTGCTGCTTTTCTTTCAGAAGCTGCAGGGCGAGATCGCGGTCACCGCGCTTCAGAGCAAGCTCCGCTTTGCCCTGAAGCATATCCACGCGCTTTTGCGTGTCATCCACCATCTGCTGGAGATTGTTCTTCTGCGTGATCGCCTGGACCGCGCGCTCACGGTTCTTGGCGTGCATCTCACGCATCTCCGTCTGCGCCTGGGACAGCAGAAGCTCCGGGTCTTCCAGCTTGTCCAGCCCCGCGCCGAACAATGACTTAATCAGGTTCCAGAACCGCTTCAGCATTCTCTATCTACTCCTCTGTTCTTTACGAGAGGTTTGGCACGCAAGGGGAAATTTTGTCGCACCAATCGTTCCAAGTCTTCTCAAGTCTTCCTCAAGGGCGCGTTGCCCGGTCAGCCATGTCCGCCATTATACCAAATTCGACCGGTTTGCGGTCGGGGCCACGGCTTTCGGCATGAGATTCATAGCAACAGCCAGAGCGCGCCGAGCGCCAGGGCCGCAAGCAGCAGGGCGAAGCCGATCAGAAGCGCATAAGAGGCCGGGTCTTCCGGCTCCGCCTCCGCCGCGTGGTCCGCGCCGACCGCCTCCAGGTAGGCGACCGATGCCGCCGGGAGGTTTCCCGCGAGGTACTCTCCGGCCCGCGAAGTCACCTCGACCGCCTGAGCCAGGGCATCGCGCATCGTGACCAGAGCGGCTTCGGCCTGCTCCATCTCCCGAAGCAGCGCCCGCTCCGTTTCTTCCCGGCCCTGGTCACGGGCAAGTATCGCCTTCTCGCGTAGGGATTCCACTTCGCGCCAGGTTCGCTCGGTCAACTCGCCCAGTTCGTCGCGCTGACGCACCGCCTGGGAAAGCAGGGCATGACCCCGCTCGCGGGGCAGGGTGCCATCAGCGGTCTCGGCGCGGGAGGCGCGCGCCACCCGCACCAGCTCCTGCTGCAACTGCAGCGCTTTCCACTGGGTCCGAAGCGCCATTGCCTGAGAGGTTTTCAGCCGCAGTCGCTGTTCTTCACGCCGGATCGCCTCTTTGATCGCCTCCGACGCTTCGACGGCCTGGGCCAGCGACTGACGCGACTGCTCCAGAACCTCCGCGAACGTGGCGGCCTCGGCGCGGAATTTTCCCGCCATCTCTTCCTCGCCACGCCGCGCCGCAAGCTCGGCCTTTTCCTGGAGCGTTTCGATGCGCTTCTGGGTATCGTCCACGATCTGCTGAAGGTTGTTTTTCTGCGTGATAGCGCGAACTGCCCGGTCCCGGTTCCGGGCGTGCAGTTCGCGCATCTCCTGCTGGGCGCGCGACAGTAGCGCCTCGGGGTCTTCTTCACCGGGCGTCGCATACCGCGCCATCACATCGGCTCCGGCAAGCCATGCCCGCACCGTCTGCCAGAACCGCTCCTGTCCGCTGGTCGCCATGCTGCTGTCACTCCCATCCCGTCACCGCTGCCCGCGTGGCGATCTTCGCCACTCGAAATCCACGCTTTGCTTAAAACCACGCTTCGTTTGTACGACACCCCGCACGTTTTGCCGGTTGCGGTCGGCCGCGCATCCGAAAGCTTGCGAAGATGAATACGCGGTTCGGGTGGGGGTAAATTCCCGGCAGAGGGGGGATGTTTTCCTTATCCTGCAGGCTCCACGACAACTTCGCCAAACTGCCCGTGCCCCTCACGAACCAGAAGGCCGATGGCCCCACTCGCCTGCTCCGGCGCGACGTTGCCCGTCAGCGTCGCCTCGGCTCCCAGATTGTCGCGAACCGCGCCGACCAGCGCCCCATCGGCGCGGGTCGTCAAAGCAAAATGGTAGACATGGTCCAGCTTCCAGGGCAGATCCGCTTCGGCCAGTGTCGCTTCGGTTCGGTCCTGACGCGCAACCAGCCGCGCCTTGCCGTCGGGCCGCAGCGTGAGCGCGACGTAGCGGCGCATCCCCCGCACCGCCGCCATCAAACCGATCTCATCGGCAAGATGCGGGTAGACCTCTGTTTGCACTGTGTAGTCACACCACTGTTGCGTACCCTGAAAAACGAAGCCGACCCCTTCATCCTGGATCAGCTTGTAGGTCATCCCCGCCCAGGTTCCCCAGGGGTCGAAATGGTCCACGGCGTTCACCCAGGCATGCCGCCAGCTATCGCCCCCGTCGGCGGGGCGCTTCAGCGTCACACGAGGCGCTCCGACCCAGTCCATTCGGTCCAAAAAGACGGTGCCGGTTTCGGAGCCGCCCCCGATCTCGATTCCTACCTCGACAATAGGGCATCCGTTTGTATCGGGCGTTTGCCAGACAAGCTCCCCGGAGGTACCGGGGGGCAGCCTCAATACGGGTCCCCGCAGCCGCTCCCGTGTGTTCTCTTTACCGGAAACCCAGAGCGTGAGCGCGGTCTCGGCGGGGCGCGGGTTCTCCGCATCCGCGAAGATACGCGCCCGGATCGTCTGGCCCGAATAAAGCGTCGGCGACGATGCCATGGCATAACCGCTTTTCTTAAAAGCCGGTGCAGCGGGGAAGGTCAGCGTGGACACCAGCGCCTCCTGACCGGGAGCGACACCCGCATACCGGATCGCGAGGACCCGCTCGCCGCCGTGGGCCACATTCTCGGCCCGGCACTCGCCTCCACTGGGGACAAAGCCCTGCACAGAGCCAGGCTGGGAGAAATGAAATCGTGCCCCGCCCTTCGGCACCGCCCGTTCCTGCCCCGCGAGACTTCGCCCGATGTTCGCAATCTCACCGGCTTCGTGCAGAGCGTCCGTGATGCAGCGTCCCCCGTCGGCGGTCGGCAGGAATATCCGGTCCGCGACCGGCCCCCGCCAGTCCGGCTCGGACTCGATTCCCGCGAGACCGTTTTTGATTCCCATCAGACATCCCACATTGGCGCTGTTACAATCCGTATCCCAGCCGGCGGTATTTGCGATCATCAGCGATTTTTGGAAACGGTCATCGCCGTGAAGCAGAGCAAGCAAAACGACCGCATGGTTCGGCACGATATGGCAGTTGCCGCCGTAGGTGTCGTAGCCATACTTCGTCTCGATCTTCCGAAAGGTGCTTCGCCAATCGTCGGGGGTATTCGCGTGCCAGGTGCGGACATCCTGGAGAAGGCCATAAATCACTGAGTCTTTGGGAATGAATCCTTCCGCGGTATCCAGCAGCCGGTTCAGATCTGGCTCCACAAACGCCTGGGCCTCCATTGCGGCGATCACCTGCGCGCCGTAGATCGCCTCGCCATCGTGGGAGACGCTGGCAGCTTTTCGCGCCAGTGCCACCGCTTTTTCCGGGTCACCGGGGCAGACCATCGCCCATCCGTCAATGAAGATTTGGGAACCGATCTGCTCCGCGACCACCTTTCCATTTCGCTCCCCGCTCCCGGATTGCGGCGCAGGGACCCCGTTCTTCAGCCGCAGATAGGCCGTGTGCTCCGTGCTCAGTCCCATTCCGCCCCACCACAGAACGGTTCGGTTCTCGATCAGGTAATTGAGCCACGTCTCCCCGATCTGCTCGGCGGTAAGATCGTGGGAAATACCATGGTCGGTCAAGGCGCGCAGAAAAGTGAACGTGCCAGAAATATCGTCGTCACTGACGATCAGCGGGGCGTTCAGCGTTTCGTGGACATAGTACTGGATCTCGCCGAGTTCCCGTTCGATCCGCTCGTTGGACCAGCCTTCAAAGGGGCGTCCCAGGTAGACGCCGATAATCTTCCCCAGTACGCCTGCGTAAACACGCGCTTCATAATCCGCCGGAATCGTCATTGTGCCGCAGTCTCCGTTCGTCTGTGCCGGTAAGGTTCCACGGGACCGGGTCCGGTCCCTGCCAAGAAAGCGGGCCGGGATACGTTTTCGTATCCCGGCCCGCTTTCTTCTGACTTCCGAAACTATTACCCGGTTGGGAGATAAGGAGCGACAGTTTCGCCTCCCCGGAAGGGAATGTCGTGTTACGCGGCAGCCTTCGCCGCGAGACGGCGGCGGCGGTACCGTACCAGGCCGAACTGCGCGCCGCCCATCGCGATGCCAACCAGACCACTCACCACGCCGGGGGGTGCGGGGGTCGGGGTAAAGTTGGGGGGCACAGGGTTGCTTGAGAAGGTGCCAACAGGATCAGCGACAAAGTTATTAACGATATTCCCAGCAGCAAGTGTTGGACCGTTCGTGGTGCTTCCCTGTGCCAGTTTCACCGCGGAAAACGTGATGCCGAACTCCTCGCTTGTGTAGGTTATGCCCGGGTCGTTGAAGCCAAGATAGTCCGAGGTGTAACCTAATGTGGGGCTGTTGACGATACCGTTGCTGTCATTGATATTCGCGTTGAAGCTTGCGGTACCAGATCCAGGAGTGAAGACGAGAATGCCACTGGAGAAACTCAGGTTCAGCAGGATGGAATTCGAGGCTAGATTTCCGGAAGGAGGCGGATTCACTGCGGTGAAGGTCGCAACAATATTGCTTAGGTTCAGGCTAAAAGTACCATTAGTGTTCTGTGTGGCTGCACCAAGAGCGTCCGCACTGAAGGACAGAGTGCTTAGATCGTTATTGCCGCTGTTATCGTAGCCATTTTCTGTCTGGAACAAAAAGTTGAAGAACGTGCCGGAGCTAACGTTTAGGCTTCCAGTTTGGAGTGTACTGGTAATGGGGGTCACGCCATCATAGGTGTTTGTGTAAACGAATGAACCGTCGGGGGTTCTCGTCGCGACAGGACCAAGGCCTCGCTTGGAGAAGCTAGCAAATGTCTCAAGCCCCTGCGCACTCGCGATCGAACTGACACAGAAGACGCTCGCCAACAAAGCAGTCGTCGTCGTAGTCTGTTTAAAAAAACGCATTATCCAGGTCTCCCAACCTATTTCCAACATAACCAGCAAATCGGTCGCGGAAGGCCGTTCGTCCGCACATTCACCCACTGAAGCACCCACCACCGTTCCTGCCGCAGGGCGCAACCATGGCGTGGTTGCATTCTCCCCCAATGATTTCGGAACAAAACCGCTATTTTTCGAAGTGCGGGGACGCTGTCGGGGGGGGGGCGGGGGGGGCCGGCCCCCCCCCGCGGGGGGGTGGGGGGGAGAGGAGGGATCG
>JACMJB010000071.1 GCA_014380815.1 Armatimonadota bacterium | reverse complement strand
GTTTTGTGGCCTGATTATTCTTTACGCGCTCCAGCTTCTCTTGATGACGCTCTCGTTCTGGTTCGTGCGTCTGGAAAATCTGTCGGCCCTGGTGGATACTGTGGTCTTTGTCGCGCGCTACCCACCCGATATCTTCGGCGTATATCTAAGGCTGTTTGTCACCTATTTCCTGCCGCTTGCCTTTGTTGCGTATGTTCCCACTCTGGCACTCAAGACCGGGGTTTCCGGCTATTGGCTTCTTGCTTCGCTGGGGACCACCACGGTCTTTCTCGCCGCCTCCAGCCTTTTCTGGCGCTACGCGACACGGGTCTACACCTCGGCGAGTTCGTGAGGGCAGGGACACCGCTTCGTTGCCCCGCCCCTCGATTTCGGTTACAATGAGCGAGCGGCGGAGCGCAGCAATCGGATGGCTTATCAGTCCCTGTACCGAAAATACCGTCCTCAAACCTTCGCGGATGTCGTGGGCCAGGGGCATGTCACGCGCACGATCCAGAACGCTCTGGCGAGTGGTCGTGTCGGCCACGGTTATCTGTTTACCGGAACGCGTGGGACCGCGAAAACGACGGTCGCCCGCCTTCTTGCCAAGGCCCTCAACTGCCAGAGTTCCCCAGTTCCCACTCCGGAACCCTGCAACCGCTGTGAGGCGTGCCGCAGCATCACCGCCGGGTCCTGCATTGACGTGATCGAGATGGATGCCGCCTCCCACCGCGGTGTCGCCGACATCGAGGAGGTGCGCAAATCCGTCGGCTATGGGCCGATGGAGATGCGCTTCAAGGTCTTCATCATTGATGAGGCCCATCAGCTCTCCTCGGATGCCAAGGATGCCTTTCTCAAGACGCTGGAAGAGCCGCCTGCCAACGTCGTCTTCGTGCTCGCCACCACGGAGCCGCAGGCCATCCCGATCACGATCCGTTCCCGCTGCCAGCAGTTCGACTTCAAGCGTGGCTCTCTGCGCGACATCGCCGCGCGTTTACAGTACGTTCTGGACTGTGAGGGCGTCACCTACGCCCCCGATGCCATCAACCTGGTGGCGCGGGGGGCGGAAGGGTCTTACCGCGACTCGCTCTCGCTGCTGGAACAGGTGCTGGCCTTTTCGCCCACACACGTTTCCGGCGCCGATGTGGACACGGTCCTCGGCACACTCGATGCCGAAGCCCTGGCCCAGGTGACCGGGGCGGTGGCGGGCAGGGACGCGCCCACCGCATTTGCGCTTGCCGGAGAACTCCTGGATGCGGGCAAAGAGGCCCGCACCCTGCTTCGTACCCTGTCTGCCCACTTTCGCGACCTGCTTTTGGTGACTATCGGCGGTCCCGCGGTCGCCGCTGAGCTGACGCCGGAAGAGGTGTCCCGTCTGCAGCAGGAGCAGCAGGTGTGCCGCTTCACACCGCCGATGCTGCTGCGGGCAATGGAGCTGCTGAACGAAGCGCAGGGGGAGACCCGGTGGAACAATCAGCACCGCCTGCTGATCGAACTCACCTTTCTGAAACTAATGACCCTTGACCCGCCCGCGGTGAGCGGGACCGCCCCCCCTGCTGTGCCCGTATTCGCGACGGCCCCCATCGTTTTCTCTACCCGGCAGGACACACCCGCGCCCATTCGCAGCGAGCCGGTTTCGATCCCCCCTGTGCCGACAGCAGCAGTGCCGGTGCCTTCCACTCCGCTCGTTGCCCCGCCTCCTTCATCGGAGGCGAGTCCCGAGATCGCTTCCGAACTGCCGCCCGGCTTCTTCGCCGATGACCCGGCGGAAGACGACGGCATTGCGGACGACGAATTCGGCGAGGATACCGAAACGCCCTCGCTGTTCGGCGAAGCGGAGGAGACGACCCCTGCCGGCCCGTTCGCGCCGGTCGCCGGTGCCGGGTCCGATCCCCTTCTTTCCGCTTCCGCATCCCTTCCGCCAGTATCCCTGACAGAGCCGGAGACGAGCGCATACGAGCAAGAAGACGACGAAGAGTCGGTGCCTTTCCTTACCGACGACGACGCGCCATTTGTCGCCGAGCAGATAGTTCTGCCTCCGGTGGAGGCGTCCCTTTTGCCTTCGTCCGACTCGGATCTGCTCCTGCCGGATTCAGTCACCATTGCGGAACCAGCGGCGCTCATCACGCCGCTGGCGGAACCCTCCATCCTGTTCGAGACCGAAGCAAAGGAAGAGAAGGACGAGGGCATTCTGATCAGTATTGACCACGTGCGACAGGTGTGGCCGCGCTTCCTTGCCGAAGCCGGAAAGATCAGCAAACAGACCGAAGTGATGATGTCGCAGGCATTTCCCACCGAAACCCATCGAAACACGATCCTGGTCACGTTTTCCGCCCGCATGAATCTAGACCGGATGAACGAGCCGCCCAAGCAGCAGTTTGTCCGCCAGCTGCTCGCTCGCTGTCTGGGGGTAAAGTCCGTCGTGGTTCGGTTTGTCCTCGACGAAAACGCATCGCCCGCCCCGACTCGCGTTCGGGGAGAGAAAAAAGCGCTCAAGCGGGACCCGATGGCGCAGCTTCTG
>JACMJB010000472.1 GCA_014380815.1 Armatimonadota bacterium | reverse complement strand
GGTTCCTCGCCTGTTTCGCTTACTTGTCTTCCGGTGCGAACGGCCCGACAAACCGCACCGAGTCCGCGACCACGACCCCAGGCCCCTGCCCCGACAGACGGATCGAAGCAATGGGGGTTTTTGTGGCGGCGTCGCGGAACGGGTAACGGCCCAGCCGGTGCCACGGGCCGCTCGGCTTGCGCTGATCCAGCGTTCTGGTGTGCGCGCCGTCGGCGGCGGCAATCTCGTAAACCGCCCTCGCACTGCGTCCCCGGGCGGCGGGCCAGCGGACATACACGTCCCATGACCCTGCCAGGGGCAGGGTCGTCGTCCACTGTGCCGCTGTCGCAGCGGCAGCGGTCCTCTTGTTCCAGAAGACAGTCCCGCTCTGCCCCCAGCCATCGCCCGTGGTGAACGCGCCCCCTGCCGCCGGTCTGTTGGTGGCGATGATCTCCCAGGGTTCGACGCGCACGGTCAGTGGCAAGACCGGGCCAAAACCGACCATCGGGCGCGGCGCGGCGGGGACACGCATCAGACGGAACGTCTGCGTCACCGGCAGGGTGCTGGCGGCGGGTGGGGCCTGGATTGTGAACGCAAAGGTTCCCACCGCGCCCGGCGTGATGTCGGCGGAACCCGCGGGCAGGCAGACCAGGCGCGGACTGGTCCAGGCAGCGCTTCGGAGCGAAACCGGCGCATCAATCTGCGCGGGCGGCGGCCAGACGCCCAGATATACCGGCTCCCGCTTGGTGAGTGCGATACGCCCCCCCTCGCCGTCCGGGGGAACGACCGGCCAGGGGTCGTCTCCGAGATTGGTGGCGGCGGCGGTGATCGTCGCGGTCTCACCCGGGTGCAATGCGGCGGGAGGAGCGCCCAGGATCTGCGAACGGGCATCGCTTCGCACCAGGGTCAGGAAGCTGTCCCAGTCCCAGTAGGGGCCGGGGTCGGTGTGATGGCTGCGCCCACCGAACTGTCCTGGATTCGCCGGGTCTGGCACCTCGAAATGCCCGATGATATGAGTGCGGTCGCGCGGGATGGCATAACGCGCCGTGACCTCCCTCACCAGGTCGGCGGATGCCTCGTAGAGGGTCGTGTCGTAAAAACCGGGCCGATAGGCAAACCCCTCGTGCTCGATACCGACCGAGCGCGCGTTGGTGTCCGCATCGCCCGCATGGTACGCGACATCCCGCTCTTTGACCATCTGCCAGACCTTGCCGCTCTCGCCGCTGACTACATAGTGCGAGCTGACCCGTGCTTTCGGGTCCTGAAACCAGCGCACCGCCGAGAGGGCGCTGCCTTCAATGTCGTGGATGACCACCCGGTCAATCCTTCGGCTCGTGGGCCGGTCCCCCCGCCGAAAGTTGCCGCGCACGGCTGGCTCCCAGACTGCCCCCGGGTAATCCGGGATCTCGATGACCGGTGGGGAAGGGGCGGCAGGCAGCGGCGCGGGGGTTTGCACCTGGGCAAAGACGCGGGGTCCATGACAGGCGGCAAGGCAGAGGACCGGAAGCAGGAAGCGGTGTTGCATGGAAGCGTATTTCACCTTATGGTCACGGGTCTCCTCTGTTCCGAAGCGCGTTTCGGCAGTGCGCATATTGGGTAGAGTAGTCCGTCGTCAGGCACGACGGCACTGCTTTTGCAAGAGGGAACCATCATGCATTTCCACTTCGCCACACGCCTTTCCGGCATCGCCGCCACCATTGCGCTGAGCACGGTCGCCTTTGCTCAGACCCCGACCCACATCTACGACCTCAACGGCTCACTCGCCGACAGCCTCGGTGGCCCGGCCATCACCAACAGCCTCGGCGGCGTACTGGGGGCCAGCGGCGTCACGTTCAGCGACAACCAGGGCCTGAGTCTCTCTGGTGCGCTCAGCCCAACTACCTACTCGATCGAGATGCAGTTCAGCATCACGGACACCAGCGGCTTTGCACGATTGATTGATTTCAAGAACCGCACCTCGGATACCGGCTTGTATAACCTGAACACCAGCCTGAATTTCTTCAATGTAGTGACCGGCCCGGCGGATGCGATCACGGCGAACTCGCTGACCCATCTCATCATTACCCGCGACGGGGTAACCAACGAGTTCACCGGCTATGTCAACGGGGTGTCGCAGATCTCCTTCACGGACAGCGGCAGCCTGGGTGCTTTTACCGGTCCCAGCAACATCGGGTACTTCTTCGTAGACGATAACTCAGTGGGAGGAGAAACGTCGCCCGGATTTGTGGACTATATCCGCACCTATGACTCTGCGCTGACCGCGGCGCAGGTGCGCGACCGGTTCAACAACCGCGACACTCCCGGCAGCCCCTCCGCAGCCCCGGAGCCTTCCACGCTTGCTCTGCTGGGTTTTGCCGCACTGGGCCTCGTTGGAGTCGCCCGCCGCCGCAAGCGGTAGCGCCGAACAGCCCCGAAAACAGATCAGGGAGAGGGACGGCAGCGCGGGCTTCTGCGGAAGCGAATGCGCTGCCGTCCCTTTTCGTGTGCCTGCGGGCGTTGTTCTGGCATCGTTCGTTTAGTAGGCCGTGCCACCCGCCCGATATAATAGCGATGAACCGGAATCAACCAGTGATCTATGGAACAGGACACACAACCCCCAATGACCAAACTTAACCAGATTATCGCTATCGAAAAAGGCGTTAAGACGACCTCGTTTCAGGAACTGACCGAGGCGCACCAGCTCCTGCAGAAGCCCGCGCTGCTCTCCGGTATCTCGCGCACCTACCGTCCCAAGGACGAAGAAGGGGAACAGTTGCCTCCGGAATCCACCAGAGTACAGGTTCGCGCGGAAGAAGTCATTCGGCAGACCTCGGCGACACTCACGCGTCTGTTCGACGTGACAGCAACGAAAGAATGGGCGAACTGCAAAGCGAAGGGCGATGTCCTTGTGGACGGCACTGTGCTTTTAAAAGAGGTCCCCGCCACCTATCTGCTGTTTCTGGAGAAGCAGCTGGTGGACATGCACACCTTTATCAAGAAGCTCCCGGCCCTCGACAACGCCGAGACCTGGGAGTTCGACGCCTCCGCCGATACCTTCGCAACGGAGCAGGTGCAGACGGTTCGGACCAAAAAGATCCCGCGTAATCACGTCAAAGCCGAGGCGACCGAGCATCACCCCGCGCAGGTAGACGTGTATTTCGAGGATGTGGTCGTCGGCACCTGGCGCACCGTCAAGTTCTCCGGCGCACTTCCGGCCCGCCGCATCAACGAGCTTCTGGAGCGGGTCGAAAAGCTACAGCAGGCGGTGAAGTTCGCGCGCGAAGAGGCCAACAACAGCGAGGTCGAGGATCAGAAGATGGGCGGCAAAGTGTTTCAGTATCTTTTCGGCTGAACCTGGGATCGTTCAAGCCTGGTATGTCAGCGTAGGTGACGGGACAGGCGCGATATACTGACCCTGGAGTGACAAAACTTAAGCTCAAACTCCGACTGACGGTCCGTTCGCGTTCAGTGCAGGTTCGATTCCTGCCCCCGCAATCTTTGTTTCTTGCCCGCGGCGGGGTAGCCCAACTGGCAGAGGCGCGCGGCGACCACCATAAACTGAGATTCTTGCTCCAGTCTCAGTATTCCCGCTGATCGCCAGATCAAGGGTCCGCGCCGGGTTCGTCGGGTGCTGGTTCAAATCCAGCCTGGCTCTCTTCTCTCATGAGCCGGTGGTTCAATGGTAGAACACGACGAAGTAAGGAATGAGCGCGGGTTTAAACGTGCTGGCGTGCCAAGTGAGCGGAAACCGAGGGCCGGGGAATGGATACTTCCCCGGCCTTCACCATTTTTTGGTGCGTTCCCCAAATTGCGGCTCAGAATACCCTCGTGCTACAATAGGGCTACCAAAACCAACCTCAAACCAGCGGCCCCGCGCCTGCCCGCGCGCGTGGGCCGCTCTGCTGTCACCCGGACCGGCTGACCGCAGTGGATCAAAGGAGCAGCAGCATGGCGATATTGGAGCAGGAGCTTCCCGGACGATTTGCCCCCAACTTTGGCGCCCCCCTTTCCGAGGTGGACCCCGAGGTCTTCGACGTGATCCGCGAGGAGGACGGTCGCCAGCACGATAAGCTGGAGCTGATCGCGAGCGAGAACGTCGTTTCCCGCGCGGTCCGCGAGGCGCAGGGATCGAGCCTGACCAATAAATACGCGGAGGGTTACCCCGGCAAGCGCTACTACGGCGGCTGCGAGTACGTGGATGTGATCGAGACGCTCGCCATTGACCGCGCCAAGCAGCTTTTCGGGGCCGAGCATGCCAATGTTCAGCCGCACTCCGGCGCGAACGCGAATATGGCGGTCTTCTTCGCCACGATGAAGCCGGGTGAGACGTTCCTGGCACTCGATCTGGCACAGGGCGGGCACCTGACCCATGGCTCACCGGTCAATTTTTCGGGCATTCTGTACAATGCAGTCCATTATGGGGTCCGCGCGGACAACGAGCGGATTGACTACGACCGGATGCGCGAACTCGCCCACGAGCATAAGCCCCGGCTGCTTCTTGGCGGGGCGACAGTCTATCCCCGCATCATTGACTGGCAGATCATGCGCGAGATCGCCGACGAGGTCGGGGCGGTTTTTCTCGTGGACATGTCGCATATCTCCGGCCTGGTCGCCGCCGGAGAGCATCCCTCCCCGATCCCCTATGCCGACTTTGTGACCACAACTACCCACAAGACCCTGCGCGGACCGCGCGGCGGCATGATTCTGTGTAAGGAGGGGTGGGCCAAGGCTGTTGACAAGGCCGTTTTTCCCGGTATGCAGGGCGGTCCTCTGATGCATGTGATCGCCGCCAAGGCGATCTCCTTCAAGGAGGCGATGACGCCTGAGTTCAACGCATACCAAGCGCAGATCCGAAAGAACGCCCGCGCGCTTGCCGATGCGATGACCGCGCATGGTTACCGGCTGGTGTCCGGCGGGACAGACAACCACTTGATGCTGGTGGACCTGCGCGCCAAGAAGGTCAACGGCAAACGTGCCCAGGAGGTTCTGGACGAGGCAGGGATCACCACAAACAAGAACCCGATCCCCAATGACCCGAACCCGCCGTTCAAGACCTCCGGCCTGCGCCTCGGCACCCCCGCCGTGACCACGCGCGGCATGGCGGAAGGGGAGATGGTTCAGATCGCCGACCTGATTGACCGCGCCCTGGTCGGTCGTCACGATGAAGGAACCCTGTCGGCTGTCCGGCGCGAGGTTAAGGCCCTCTGCGACCGCTTCCCGCTCTGGGGTTAGGCAAGAACGGCGGGTATGCCGGTATGCCAAAAGAACAAGAGAATGTATCGGAACTGGAACGATTAACGGCAGCGGGTCGGTCTCTGTATAGAATGTCTCTTTCGTGCTTACACCGAACTCGTTGGGGGCGAACATGACGCAAAGCACGACCTGAGACGTTTGGCGGAGACCGGGCAGTTTTTTCAGCAGTTGCCACAGGATGCGCAGGAGGAAGCACGGGCGGCGTTAGGCGATGTGGTCACGCGCTGGCGCAATAACCATCGTTATCGCTCTCTTGCATCGCTGCGACGTTTTCTCAGCGACGAGGGGGTGTACTCTATTTCTGGTAAGCAGATTATCAGAGGGGATGTCGTGGGTCACAATTGGTTGGTGCTGGAAGAAGCCACTGACACACTGCTGAGGTTGGGAATAGGACGATGGAAAATCTCAAAGAAAAAGTGGAGAGGGTTATAGGCGAAGCACTGCCCGGCGCGACGACGGGACTGGAAGACATTCCCCTTTCGGAGAAGTTGAGCGGCTTCGTCATCTGGGAAGAGTTCAGCGGCGAGTCACAGCGCGAACGGCAGCATACTCTGTGGAACGTGTTACGAAAAAGGCTGGACGCCGAAGAACAGCTTGGGCTAAGTGCTATACTGACAGTTTCTCCCGCTGAAATCGCCTCTTTGCGCGATGAAAATAGCTAGTCTTGGACACCCGCCCCTCCTGGGATGAATATTTTCTGCGGATCGCGTGCGATGTGGCGACACGGGCGACCTGTCTGCGCCGCCATGTCGGCGCGGTGATCGTGCGCGACAAGCGGATTCTGAGTACGGGCTATAACGGTTCGCCGCCGGGGCAGCCGCACTGCACCGAGGTGGGCTGCCTGATCGAGGATGGACGCTGTATTCGGACGCTTCATGCGGAGCAGAACGCCCTGATCCAGGCTGCGCTTCATGGTGTCTCGACGCAGGGCGCGACCCTGTATGGCACCTGCCGACCCTGCCATGTCTGTGCCCGGATGATTGTCGGGGCGGGAATCGAGCGGGTTGTTTTCCTTGGCCCGGAACCCGAGGGGTGGGCGCAGGACGTACTCAAAGGGGCCGGTGTCGAGATTGTCGCCCTGCCGTACCCACCAGAGACGACGCAGCCGGTGATGTCGGAAGACCTTCTGGTACGCTAAATGCGGTAAGATGACGACAGTTGTAACCAGAACTGTTTTCCGATTTCGGGGAAAGCCATGATCGCTACATCGCTGCTGATTAAAATGGGGATTGCG
>JACMJB010000471.1 GCA_014380815.1 Armatimonadota bacterium | reverse complement strand
CCCGCGGTGATCATCGAGCGCCAGAAGCGGATCTTGATGCTCCGCAGCGCGAACTCATAGGCCTTGCCGAACGGTAGTTCGACCTGCCGCTTGACTGCCGAAGGCTTGGGGGACGCCGCCGGGGAAGTGGACGCTACGCTCATACTTGTTTTCGTCTCCTGCTAGTGGTGCCGCCGCTGCTCGGGTTCTTCGCTGCAGTCGCTTTGGGTGACCGCAGCGCGATCAGCCGACGCTCAGCCAGCATCTTGAGATAGGCCGCCACGGATGCTTCGGCCTGCCGCCGGTTCAGATGATACTTCGCGCAGATCGCCCGGGTGACGGCCTCCACACTGATCGTGCCGTCGCACATCTCCCAGACGTCCGAACCGATCTCATCGAGTTCCAGCTTGCGGAACTCGGGCAGCCGGAACAGCTTCGCGATCGTATTCCCGAACCTATCCGACCGGCGCGGGATCCTGAGAAGCGCGATGCGGGGCCGCGCCTCATCACGGGTCTCACGCCCCCACTGTACCGCGACGTTCCGAACCGGGATCGCACCGAGCATCTGCGCCCGTGTCACCTTCGGTCGGTTGCCGTTCACCATGTTTTTGATGCTGCCGAACAGATGCATTCGCTACTTTCGATCCCCAGTCCCTGAATGACAGCGTGTCCGCTCCGCCACCGCATCGGCCAGCGCGGGCTGCCGCGCGGGACGCAGATGCGAGACCGCGAACAGCTTGTTGGATGGCTCGCACTCCCAGGCAGCGCCGCCAAAGCGCGTGGCGGGCCACTGAAACCGCAGTGCCTCCCGACCGGCATACAGCATCGGCAGGCCGAATGCCAGACCGCCGGTCAGCCGGATCGCCGGATGCGTGTGCAGTTCGTTCTCGACCACTGTGTACCGCGCCCCGTTCAGTTCCGGCGACTTCGTGTTCGACGCGATCCAGATATCCAGGTAGGTCTGCTTCCGCGCGACATTCGCCAGCGCCCATTGCTCCACGGTCAGGCGCGCGGTCTTTCGCGCGAACGTCAGCCGCAGATAGACATTCATCAGCTCCTGTGACTCCAGGCGGTAGGAGGTGGGCACCTCGGTCTGCAGGTCGTACAGCGCCCATGTCCGCCAGTCCGGGTCGTCGCCATGGCAGCGCAGTGCGCCCAGAACCGCCTCGGCAGTCGTCCCAAACCCTGCCCGCCCCCCCTGCGAGCCGAGCACCTGCGCGATCACGGTGCGGCGACAGGTCTCGCAGTACCAGACGACACCCGTCGCCTTTCGGTCCGCTGTCCAGGTAAAGCCGGTCGCGACCCGCTCGGACCGCAGCGCCGATTTCGGGGCGTCCGTCTCCTTGACGGCGAGGTCCATCTTCTTCTTTTTGGCGCTTTTCCGCAGCAGCCGAAAGTAAGAGTCGCGCCGTACCTCGACACTGGGCGTCTTCGCCGCTTCGCTCTTTCTGCGTGGCACCGGCTCGGTCGCCCACTTCACCTCGACTGCCATCTCCTCACCGTCGTCAATGCGCACATAGCCGGTCTGGTCATCTCCGGAGAAGCCGGTCAGATCCCAGGTGTCAGGCACCTGTACCAGCAACCCCTGCCATCCGATCAGACGCGGCACCAGGGCAGCGCGGCGTTCGGCATTCCCCCCCGCCAGGACCGCCGGTGCGGAGCGTCTGGACTGCTCGGGTACGATGGTACTGCTCATACGATATTGTATCCGGTCACCGGTCTACGGTGGACCAACCGCTAGAACGGCAGCGGCTGGACCGCTTTGGAGATCAGGGCCAGCGCGATTGCCGCCATGCTGACAAGCCCGGTCCCGCAGGCGAAGCCCGCCAGCAGAACCGGCGTGTACATTGTCCACTTCTGCGGTCCCAGCCGCTTCGAGAAATAATATCGCCCCAGACACGCCCCGATGAAGGTCGGGATCGTGTCGGCAGGAAAGGCATTCGCCCCGTTCGCCGCGCCATAGAAGGCCAAAAGCGGCATCTTGAATACCATCATCACGCCGTAGATCACCAGGGTCGTCGCCCCTCCGGCAGCGATGACATTGGGCTTGATCGCATCGAGGATAAAGCTCGCGCCGCCCGGTCGGTTGATCTGATTCCAGATCGCCTGCTGCACCGCGGCGGCAGGCCACAGCTTCAGTGCGTACGGGTACTGCGAAGACGGGATCGGCGACGTGTTCCAGATGAACTGCCAGTACAGCAAGCCGCTGACCAGCAGGATCGGCAGCATCACGACCTCAGCCTTCAAAATGGACGTAAACTTCGTGCCGGTCAGCTCGACCTCGCGGAACGATTGCGCGAAGTGGCCGTAGTCGTGGAGCGGCATCGGGGCATACCAGACATCAATATTCTGGTAGCCGGACTTCACGATCGTGATCTGGCTCAGGAACGGGAAGGTCACCCCCTGGCTGGTCAGACCGAACATACGGGCTGCGACAAAGGAGTTCAGTGGGGTCCAGACCAGGCCGTAGAAGACCAGCAGCAGGATCGGGAAGCCAGGCAGAAGGTAATGGGTCAGCCCCATATAGGCGAGGGTCGCCATCAGCCAGATTCCCAGCGCGATCTTGACGGTCACCGGGGTGTCGCCACGCCCTTTGGGCACCTCCCCCCACGATCCGCGCTGTCGGTTCCGAAGGCCACGGGCGGCCTCGATGGAGCTTTTGATCACGATCCACAGTCCGATGACCGCGATCGCAAGCTGGATTCCGATTCCGATCGAAAGCCAAAGATCGAAGTTGTTGTTAACGCGTGTCAAGATGGAGTCCATGCTCGGCTTCCATCGTGGCAGCAGGCCCATGTTATAGAAAATCGGGTTCAGGCCGGCCTGACAGATCAGCGAGGAGAAGAAGGACCCCGCCACAATCGGGAACGGGAGCACGAAGCCGGTCAGCACCTTACCCAGGTCCGCGCTAAAGCCGATCGGCGCGGCGGGAAGCAGGGTTTCCGTGGACCCCATCAGGTCCAGGAACGGGATCGGGATCAGCTGCAGCGCCTTCCCAAACAACGTCCCAGTGAGAACGGGGATCGCGATGTAGAACGCGCCAAAGATCAGACCGATGGTCGTACCGGTCGAAAAGATCTGCCAGCGCCAGGACTCTTCTTTGGTGGAGGCTTCGGCGAGCGCGGTCGCACCGGAGGCGGCGACTGGGGCCAGCGGGAAAGGCAGGCGCTCGACATCCGAGGTGGCACGGAACAGAATGTATCCCGCCGGAAGCCACGAAAGCCGCTCCAGGATCTGGGTAACAAACAGCACCCCCATTGCGGGGTACCAATCCGGGTGGAAAAAGTTTCTCCCCACGATCGCGGGGGAGCCGGGCTGCGGGGTGGCCCAGCTAGGGATATCGCGGGCGATCTCGGTCGCCGCCGTGCTCTGGATAAAATACTGGTTCCAGATCAGCGCGCCAAACGGCCCGCCAAAGATGCCCCGGTCGCCCAGCGCGGCAACGGCGAGGCCGCCCGCGACATAGTAAAGCATGTAGATCTCCTGCCGCTTGAGCGGCAGGAACGAACGGCGACAGACCTCGGCGAACAGCACGATGGTCACCCACTGTGCCGCTGGCCCCAGCCCCGTACCGGCGACCAGCCCCAGGTAGATCGCACCCGGAGCCATGATGAGACCGACGAAGAACGCCCCGATCAGCGTTTTGGCGGTGAAGCCGTCTTCATACTGGACGATCTCGTCCTCGCCCGACTCCTGCTCGACGGTATCGCGGGCAGCGAGAACATCGTCTTCGGGTTCTTCGCCGCTGCTGGTGCCGTTGCCGTTCAATTTCTGCACTCCTGCCACGTTGTTCGTTGTCCTCGTATGGGAACGGTTGGGAACTGTTTTTGGGGCGACGCAGGCATCGCCCCCACCGTCAGACTGCCCTCAGATCGTGAGAGGACCCTAAAGCTCGGGAGCTGCCGGGCTTGCCGCGAGCGGCGCGACCCCCCCGCCGATCACGCTCTTGGCGCCATCGGTGGCAAGCGGCGACTGCATCTCCAGCTCTTCCAGATAGCGGTCACGCTCGGAGGCGTTCAGGGTGCGCCAGATCAGGAACTGCTTGCGTAGCGTGTTCATGAACCGGCGGTTCACCCGCTTCCAGTTCGAGATGTCCCCGGACACGCGGGTCAGAGTCAGGTTCATGTCGTAAACATCCTCGAAGTCGGTCGGCACGGTCTCCAGCTTGATGTGCTGGGAGACCCCCAGGTCGAACGGCGCGAGCCAGGCCTTGCAGCCGATCCGGTATGCTTCTCCCCGGTCAGATTCGTAGATTTCCCGGTAGATTCCTTCTGTGATAAAGTCCCCGACCGAGTAGCCTTCGTAGGATTGGAACCATTCCGCCAGGAAGCCATTGACGCCCTTGGCCTGGTTGCCGGTCACCGCGAAGGGCAGCCGGATCTTCCAGATGTCACCTTCGGGGTCCGGTACCTGCCAGGACCGCTGGATCGCCGGGGTTGCCACCTGCGCGGCCTTGTTGGCGGGGTACAGGGTGGACAGCATCACGACCGCGACGATAATCAGGGTGGAGGCGACGGCGGATACCGACGAGAAGTTCAGCGACAGGCCACCCAGCAGGTTGAAAACGGTCAGCAGTTTGCTGACCCCCTGTCCCAGCACGTAGCCCGCCACCGCGCCCAGGATCGCATACACCAGCGCCTCCGCCATGAACAGGGTCCCGATGTGAGTCGGCGAAAGCCCGATAGACGAGAAGGTATGGATTTCGCGAATCCGCTCGTAGACCGATCCCATCATTGTGTTCAAAACGATCAGCGCGGCGATCAGAATCGGAATCAGAACGGTCTCGCCCCCCTGCCCGGACGTGGACGCGATCGAGGAGAAGCGGTCAATCTTGCCCCCCGACGAGGCATACAGGTTCATGTCGAACCGCTTCATCAGGTTGTTGTTCAGGTCGGACAGCACCGGGCTGAACTTG
>JACMJB010000470.1 GCA_014380815.1 Armatimonadota bacterium | reverse complement strand
CGATCTCGACTACGACGCTTGGCGGCGAACGCTTCCGGTGGAAGGTCTCTTCGAGGCCCTTCTGTTTCAGATCGTGGGGCAGCAGATCTCGGTGTCCGCCGCGAACGCGATCCACCTCCGCCTGCGCGCGCTCTTTGCCGGTACAGGTCGGTTCTCGTCTCGGGATTCGGTACAAGATGGGCGTAACTGGTATGCTTACTGCGACAGTGATCCTGTGAGCGCAGTTGACCCTAATGGGCTAGCTAAAATATACGTGGCCTACCGCCCAGCGGCGACGCTCGGATGGAACAAAGGGTACCCTGTGTTTATTATCGTAGTCGACGAGGCTTCGGGGCAGACGTGGACAATAGCAGGAGGGCCACAGAATCAGGGCAGTCTATCCCCTGATCCCATAGTAGACCGTTCTGGACCAGCAGGCACAAACCCAACAACAGGACTACCTAACTATGATGGAGTCAATCCTGGAGTATTGCCGGGAACTGCAGTAATTATCAAAGACGATGATCGCTCAGGTCAATGGTGGTTCGATAAGGGGAACAACATTGGTGGCGAGATTGAGAGCAAAGGGTTGGGTTACAATCCTGTATCGAGCCGAAATTCCAACGCCTTTGCCTATACTGTTTTAGCACGGGCAGGTCTATTTGATGACTATAATGCGACACCTATGAGCTGTAATGGCACGCTAAGCTCAAATTCGCTATCGACTGGCCCTGGTGGTTCCGATTACGTGCCAGGATGGGGAACCATCATCCCCAGATGAACTACCTAATCCATCACTATCGAACATGGGTACTGTGCACGGTAATTTTTGGCACTGGTCTGATAATAGGATTTTTCAGTAGAGGCCATATAGTCCCTGGTGAGCGCCTTTTTGACCAGTCGACAACGCTTACAGCTATCGCTCAAGATGCCATGCTATATCGGGCGACGCCCCAGCGGGTCGCAGAAAAAATAGAAGCTAAGTTGAGGATTAAGGTTAAGTGGGAACCATCTCCAGATCAAAAAGTGGGCGCGTTCGTTTTGCCTGCGGAAACAGGTTTCCTTGGAATGGGAGGACGTTTGATTCTATCTTTGAAACTCGGAAGGGATGGTCGTTGCGATCAGGCGTGGACACAGGCCCAAGCTGTAGGTTATCCCTGACCAGTATCGAGTCACCGTAATGCTTTCTCGTTGATTCAAAGCATCGAACGGTATCAAAAAGCAGAACAACTTTGCTGACTACGGCAATTCCAGATAATGCGACTGCAATCTTCCAGCGGTCATAACAGGTTTCGTCTGGAAAAGCGGTGGAGGGAGTTTTTGTCTCAGTAGCAAATGGGCTTAGTCTTTCATGGTGTCCTTTCGTCGCGATAAATATCGGCGACACTCAGTCTAATGTCAAAAAAGGCGTTGGAAAGGAGCGAAGCTGCGAAGTTTCTCAGCAGGTGTGAAAACGTAGAGCAGAATTCTTTCGCTGTGCTGGCGTTGGTTCAGGCTGCCAGAGATTGGAGATCTGATCCGGGCGGGCAGTGCCATGCATTTAGAGCATTGGTTAAAACGGTCGGCTTAAGAAAAACAATGCGTTTATTGATGCGCTCTGGATAGTGCCATTACCAGACCACGAGTTTAGTCGCATTGGTGACATCCCGTATCCAGAATCAGCCAACGGACAGGCCACGACGTTGATGATCACGGAAATCGTCGCCGTATTGACCCCAGCTTCGCGAGCCACATCATTCAGCGTTGGCGCACTGCTTCGTTGCATTGGCTTGGAGTGAGTATGCAGCGTTTTCGGGCCAGATCAAGGGCCAAATGAAAATAGTCTGACCTTAAATCAAGCCAAGCGATTGAAAACTCCTCGTGGTGTCTATCGAGAAAATCGGATCAGTCTTTCGCGGGAAGCGTCAGGATCAGCGGACCGTTTTCCGTGATCGCGACGGTGTGCTCGAAGTGGGCGGCGAGTGTGTGGTCTTTGGTCCAGACAGTCCACGGGTCATTATTTTTCTGCAGTGTCACCCCCTTGCCAAGGGCCAGCATCGGCTCGATGGCGAAGGTCATCCCTAGCAGCAGACGAACCCCCTGCCCCGCGCGCCCCCGGTTCGGCACATCCAGGCCCGGCTCATGCACCGAAACCCCGACCCCATGCCCCACGAGATCTTCAGCGATCCCGCACCGCTGCTGCTCCGCGAACCGCTGGATGGCGGAGCCGACATCGCCCATGTGGTTCCCGGCTTTTGCCTGGGCGATGCCTTTGTGCAGTGCCTCGCGCGTCACCGTCAGCAGGCGTTTTGCCTTATCCGAGACCGACCCCACCGGGACGGTGATCGCCGAGTCCGCGCACCATCCGTCCACGGATGCCACCAGATCCAGTCCGACAATATCACCATCATGCAGCACATAACCGCGGCGCGGCACACCATGAATGATCTCGTCGTTCACGGAGATACAGGTGTTGTGCAGATACGGGACCTTAGAAAAAGGGGGCTTGTAACCGTTCAGGGCGGCCTTCGCGCCGTATTTCGCCAGTGTCTCACCTGCTATCTCATCCAGTTGAAGCGTGGTGGTCTCGCCCGGCACAATCGCCTCGCGCATCGCGATCAAAGAAGCGGCGGCGGCTTTGCCTGCCTCGCGCATCGCGGCAATCTCATTCTCCGTTTTCAGTTTCATCCCTCGGATTGTACCGCGATTACGGGCAGAGCGGCCCGAAGCCAGCACCGCAGCACCATGCCGCTGGGGCTGTGCAGAGTGCCCTATGACCCGCCTACCTGCGATCCTAACCAAGTTTGCTGCCGTTGGGCACGGGCGTGTCTGGTACCGCAAGCACCACTGCGCCGTCGTCGCGGTAGAATCCGGTAACCAGGCACTCGGAAACAAACGGACCGATCTGTTTGCTGGGGAAGTTCACGACGCCTACTATTTGCCTGCCGATCAGTTCGTCTTTGGTGTACTGCATGGTGATCTGGGCGCTGGAGCGTCGGACTCCCACCTCCGGTCCGAAGTCAATTGTCAGCTTGTAGGCGGGCTTGCGGGCCTCGGGAAAGTCGGCGGCGGATACGATTGTCCCAACGCGCAGCTCGACCCGTTCGAAATCTGCCCAGGTGATCGGTTCGTTCATGGCACCCGCCCCTCCTCCGCCGTCACTACCGTTACTATAACTGTCATTGTAGCAGGGCGACTCTCGTCAATCCCGCTGGAACCGATCGGACAGGCAGCCGATATACTAAGGTACAACCAGAGGCGCAAAGGATGCGGTCCGAAACCCGTGTCGGAGAAGAGTTGAGGTCACAGGGAATGAGTAATGCGATAGTTAAAGAGGTACCTACAGCTTCGGTGCTGCCGGATGTGGCGGGCATTTTTAGTACGCTATCCGCTTCGGAGATCATGGCGTTTCTGCGCGGACTCCATGCTAAGTACCTTGGCTTGACCGAAGGCAGTGTCGCGGATTATATCCCGGAGCTTGCCAAGGCAGACCCGGAGTGGTTCGGGATCGCTCTGGTGACCGGGGACGGGCGCGTCTTCGAGGTGGGAAGCTCGCGACAGCAGTTTACGATCCAATCCATCAGCAAGCCGTTCACCTATGGGCTGGCGCTGGAGGAGCACGGGGTCGAGCAGGTGCTAGCTCGGGTCGGGGTCGAGCCGACCGGGGATGCTTTCAACAGCATCGTGCTGGACAAAAAGACGGGCCGACCGCTGAACCCGATGGTCAATGCGGGTGCGATCGCAGTCACCGACCTGGTACCGGGCGAAAATGCCACGGAGCGGCTGCACCGCACCCTGGATCTTTTTCGACGCTACGTAGGCCATGCTGACCTCTTCATTGACGTGGCGACTTTCACCTCAGAACGGACCTCAAGCCACCGAAACCGGGCGATCGCGCACCTGATGCGCGGCGCGAACGTCCTTTCCGAGCATGTGGATGAGACTCTGGATCTATACTTCCAGCAGTGCTCGATCCTGGTGAATTGCCGTGACCTCGCCGTGATGGCCGCGACCCTCGCGAACGCGGGCGAGAACCCATTAACCGGTGAGCGGGCGGTGGCGAACAAGCAGGTCAAGCATATCCTGTCGGTTATGTACACCTGCGGGATGTACGACTCGGCGGGTGAGTGGGCGTTTCGCGTTGGACTGCCCGCCAAATCCGGGGTCGCGGGTGGGATTCTGGCGGTCGTGCCGGGGCAGTTGGGAATCGCGATCTTCTCGCCGCGCGTGGATGCCCACGGCAACAGCGTCCGCGGAATCAAGGTCTGCGAGGAGATCAGCGACCGGTTCGGACTGCACCTGTTCTCCGGGCGAAACTGCCGAACTCCGGTGATCTGACGGTCAATATGACGCCCAAACCGCCTGATCTCCCGGATACGTTCGACCTGTCTATTGTCCTCGTCTCCTGGAACACGCGCGACCTGCTTCGGGACTGTCTCTGCTCGGTCCGGGCTGCCCTCGCCGCCTCACCGGCATTCCATGCGGAGATCTGGGTGGTGGACAACGCTTCGTCTGATGGCAGCGCTGGGATGGTGCGGGAATCGTTTCCAGAGGTACTCCTTCTCGAGAACACGAAGAACCAGGGGTTCGCACGCGCCGCGAATGCCGCACTCCGTCGCGCCACGGGGCGCTGCTGGCTTCTGCTGAACCCGGACACGCTCGTGCCAGCGGGAGCACTTCCTGCTCTCTGCGACGCACTGGTAAGCCGTGAGGATGCGGCGGTCTGCGGACCGTTGCTGGAGAACGCTGACGGCTCCCCGCAGTTCTCCTGGGCACGATTCCCCGGGATGGTGAGTGAATGGACTGGGCATCTGGATCGGTCGCAGTGCCCGTATCCGCTTGCTGATTTCGCTTCCCCCCCCGCCCGCGCGCGAATGGCACCGTTTACCCCGGACTGGGTGGGCGGCGCCTGCTTCCTGATCCGCGCCCGGGCGGCCCGGCAGGTCGGCCTCCTTGATGAGGGCTTCTTTTTTTCGGGTGAAGAGACGGAATGGTGCCACCGTCTGCGCCGACGGCTCGGCGACGCGGGTGGCAGGACCCTGCTGATACCGAGCATCACAGTGACCCATCTGGGCGGTCAGAGCAGCCGTCACGCCGCGCCGAGGGTGACCCGCCGACAGCGCTGCCAATCCGCAGTCCGCCTGTACCGCAAGCAGTATGGTGCGCTGTCTCCCGCTGCGTGGGCTGCCGGCGCGCTGGCTCTGGCACGTCTCGCTCTGTCGCCGCTGCGCGTCCAAGGGCGGGCGCGGTGACTGCCGCGCTGCCACGCATCGTTGTGGATGCCCGCCCCCTGACCCACCCCCAGCCGGGCGGTTTCCGCACCTATGTCCGCGCCCTGCTGCGCGGTCTCCAGGAGCGCGGCACGAACGACGTTGATCTGCTGCTCTACATTGACCGCGAGCCGACCGATGCGGATCGCGCCTTTCTTCCCCCCCACGCGACAGTGCGTCTCCTGTCGCCTGCCCGCCTCCGGACCGATCTTCACCTGTTTCGCCAGGCAGTCCGGCAAGACCGACCCGACCTGGTCCACGGGACGATGAATTATCTCCCGTCGCTGCCCCACACGATTCCCGTGACAGTGACGATTCATGATGCCCTGGGGATACGTCCTCAGCCCTGGGACCACGCCACTCCTCGAACGCCTCGTGAACGCTTCATTCATGGCTACTGGGCACACCAAACCGCCCGTACCGCCGCCCTGGCCCGCCGCATCATCACTGACTCCCACAGTGCGGCGGCAGAACTTGCCGCTGCCCTCCGCCTGCCTCGTGAACGGTTCGCTGTGGTGTCGCCCGGAGTCGTTTCTTCTCCCCCCCCCGCCCCCTTTGGGGGAGCACTGTCCGTTGGGACCAGCGTTCCGCGGGACTTTGTAGTTCCTGCCGTCGCT
>JACMJB010000469.1 GCA_014380815.1 Armatimonadota bacterium | reverse complement strand
GTCGAATGGTGATCCCCTGTATCCCTCTGGGCGAGCCGATGACCATCTTCTCCGCGATGGCCGCGAGCCTGGAGTCAAAGATGCGGCGTCCGTGGGCAGTTTCGCAAGCGGCAAGGAGATCGGGGCCGTGCGTCGCCCGTCGCCCGGTAATTCCTCCAGTTCGAGTGGGTCCCGTCTCCGTCGTCTGTCGCCGCCAGGGCGCGCGGGAATAGCCGTACCAGCCCGCACCAGCTTTCAGGGCGCTATGGAATGGGCGAGGAGGCCTCTGAAGCTTCGGGATCTGGTGTCGCGGCAGCCGCGGCGTTTGAGGCTTCGGCGGCAGAAACAGGAACCACGATGCTGTCGGCACCGATGGCCTTGATCACCGAGAACGGAACGGTGGGTCTGCCGTGGAGAACGGAAGCGATCACGCCGGTAGAGTACTGAACGGCGGTGACTGTGAGGGTGTCCTCGGCGACCAGGACATCACTGGCTTTGCCGAGGTACTTGCCGGTGTCATCGAGGATGGGGCGACCGTCGAGCGATTTGGCGCTGAGCGAGCCGGGAAGGGCGGGTTCGGACGTGACGTCTTCGAGGACGTGCCCCTGCTCCACCAGAAGGGCATCGGTCCCGAGGGCACGGACCGCGAGGCGAGGTAAAAGCTGCGCTTTATGGAACAGACCTCCGGGATGAACCAGAAACGCGGTGATCTCCCCGGTGCCGCTTTCGAACAAGAGATCGTCTATCCGCCCCAGTTTATTGCCGCTGCCCTCGCCGACAACGGCGAGTCCGGACAGCTCCCCCAAGGTTCGCATGCGCTTCTTCTCCCTGTACGTCCGTGGTTCCCGCTCGACCGCTTGGACTCAGATCACCGTACCCATTAAAAGGTAGTCGGCAAACCGAACGCGGCGTCCGCGTATCTCCGTGCGGTTTAGCGGACAGGAGCGTGAAGCTGTGCGGCGAACGGCCCGCGCCCGCCCAGCGCCATCAGGGTCTCCAGGTAGCCATCCGGGACGCCGGTATCCCAGCGGTCGCCCTGCAGAAAGGCGGCGCGATAAGGGGGAGCCTCGCCGCGCTGGGACCGGGCGAGCAACAGTTCCTGCCCGGACGTAAGCTGGAATTCGTTCTTGACGCGCGTGTTCGTTTCGATCAGCTGCCCCAGGCAGTCAAAGATCTCCGGCGTGAACAGGTGCAGCCCGAAGTGGCACAGGTAGAACCCTCCGGGGACGCCCGGTGTCGCCAGCTCCCGCGCCTCGATTATGGTCGGCTTCTCTTTGAGGGCGAGGATATCGTATACCTGACCCGGTGCATCGGCGGCGATTGCGGAGTTCAACGGGCGGCACTTCAACACGCCGGTCACGCTTACGGCGCTTTCCGGGTCCAGGCGGACGCTCGTCACGGCCCCGCCCGATTCGGCGGCAATATCGAGAAGCTGGGCTATCGGTGACGAGACCCCGTCCGGGGTCGTATACACATGGTCGCCAAGCAGCAACAGAAACGGCTGATCCCCGACAAAGGATCTGGCCTGATAGACCGCGTGCCCGAACCCTTCCGGCGACGGCTGCTCAACGTAGGTGATGCGCCGCTCCATCTCCGCGAGCGCCTCGCCTGCCGCCAGCGCCCACGGCTTGGCGGCGAAGACCCGTCGTTCATCGTCCCCCAGCGCGCGGAAATGCTCCCGGAACGGTTTCTGACCGTCCTTTTCGACAACGATGCAGACCTCTTCGATGCCCGACCGCAGGCAGTCCTCGACGATGATCTGAATCGTCGGCTTGGTCAGCCCGTCCGTATCCACCAATGGCAGCAGTTCCTTTTGAATGCTGCGTGTGGCGGGAAACTGTCGTGTCCCTCGTCCCGCCGCCGTAATCACTGCCCGCTTTGCCCGCATGTCCCGTTCCTCCCACGCCCCCTCACCCAGGATCAGAGCGCTTTTTCGATCTCTGGCGCCCAAACATCCCGTGGCGATTTTGCCGGATCAACCCCCTCGGCGGCGTAAACGACCTTGCCTTCGCGGTTGATCAGGAAAGAGGTTGGAAGCGCGGCAACGCCCCCAAACGGCCCGCGAACCCCCTCCGGCAGAACCAGGACCGGATAATTCAGCTTCTTCTGAGCGGCGAACGTCCGAATGGTCTCCAGGGCGCTTTTAGGGTCCGGGTCCTGCTCCGCCGCCAGCCCCACCACGACAAAGCCTTGCGGTCCATACTGGTTTTGCAGCGCGATCAGGTCGGGAATCTCCAGGATGCAGGGGCCGCACCAGGTCGCCCAGAAGTTCAGCAGGACCACTTTCCCTTTGTGGTCGGAGAGGCGGAACGTGCTGCCGTCGGCGGCCTCGCCCTCGATCGGGGGAACCTCGATCTGGGACAGCGAGCTTCGGATCTGGCGGTCCTGGGTATCGGCGGCGCTTTCCGGAGCCATTTTGCCCAGAACAAACAGTGCTATCAGAATCGCCGCCATCAGCGATAGGATGAAAACAGGAGCGGGGATCTGCTTGGAACGCATAACAGCCTGGCTTTCTCGGTTCGGTATGGCTTTAGTGTACCGCGCACCTGCACATTCGCGGAAAGTAAGTGTCTTCGGTCAGCCGTCCGAAGGGGCTGACGCTGCGGCACTCAAAGCCAGCGTCCGGTCCTGCAGAGGCGGCGCACCGAACTGGCGCCGGTACTCGCGGCTGAACTGCGACGGGCTTTCGTAACCCACGCGGAAACCCGCCGCCGCGGCGTCCAGTCCCTCGCTCAGCAGGAGGCGGCGAGCCTCCTGAAGCCGAAGCTGTTTCTGGTACTGCAGAGGACTCATCGCGGTAACCGCCTTGAAGTGGTGATACAGCCCCGAGGGACTCATAAACGCTTCGCGGGCGACCTCCTCGATCCGGACCGGCTCTGCGAAGTGCAGCTTTAGCCACTGGATCGCGCGGGCGATCCGCTGAACCTCGCTGTTCGCCGCCATCATCCGCCGCAGATACCCCTCCTGTTCGCCCATCAGAAGCCGGTACTGGATCTCGCGGATAATGAGCGGAGCAAGAATCGGGATGTCGCGCGGGCGTTCCAGAAGCCGTACCAGGCGCAGAACGGCGTCGAGCAGTTCCGTGTCTACGCGGCTGACCGCGATCCCTCGGGGCGAAGAGGAGAGCGGGGCAGGGGGCAGGTCTTTGTCAAGAGTGAGTCCCTGGATGTCAGCAGGTTCCAGATTCAGACTCAAGCTGAGATACGGCGCTTTCGCCGTTGCCTCCATAACCTGCCCCGTCACCGGCAGATCGACAGACGTCAGCAGGTAATGCGCGGGGTCGTAGCGGAACGCTTCGTCGCCGAGCCGCACCTCCTTGGTTCCCTGCGCGATGATACAAAGCGAGGGTCGGTAAAGAACAGGCATTGCCTCACCGGGCCGGGATGCCCGGTACAGGCACAGCGACGCGATAGCCTCGCTCTGGTGTGTCCCGTCCTGTCTGGTCAGCCTCTCCAGCAGGACTGCTAGTCCCTGCATCTGCTCCCTGCTTGGTTTTTCCATAATTTTGATATACCG
>JACMJB010000468.1 GCA_014380815.1 Armatimonadota bacterium | reverse complement strand
GCGCGGGATCAGGCCTTTGCCGATATTGCTGCCCGCGCCGGTGATTAAGATTCGCATGGGGATACGGTTCCTTCGTTTATGTGAGAAGCGAGCCGGGCAACCAGAGATTCGCCACATCTTCGCCGCGCGCGTCACGCGCCTTCAGGTCCTGCAGGAACTCCTGGAAACCGACTGCAGGCCGCCAGCCTATCAGCCGCTCTGCTTCTCCAAGGTCGTGCTGCTCGACGCTTTCCGGCAGATGCAGGCCATACTTTTCGATCAGAGCGCCCGCACCGGGGACCTGGGCATCAGACCATGCCGATCCGTGGGTGCGAAAGTCCCGAATGACCTCTTCGGGCATTCCGTGGTTGGTGTGGACGATGGTGCGGAACAGACCGATGCGCCGCTCGGATGCCGCTTCGAGCGAGGCGACGGTCGCGGTCGCCACATCGCGAACATCCACGCCGTTTCGGAGCAGCTTGACGCCGAACGCGAGATATGGCTTGGGGACGAAGTCATGGTAGCGCAGCATGGCGACTCCTGCGCCGGTAGACTCGTGGTACATCCGGCAAAGGTCCTCGCCGATCACCTTGGTGACCCCGTAGACGCCGCCCCAGCCAAACGCCATAGAGGAGGCATAAGCAATGGCGTTGACGCCCTCGGCCCGGCAAGCCTCGAATACGTTGAAAGTACCGTCCACGTTTACCGCGAAGATGGTGGCATCGCTGACCGGTGGCTGATGGGCGCAATGCCAGGCCGCAAGATGGATCACGGCGCTGCATCCCGCCACGGCGCGGCGGGCATCATCGGGGGTACGGGTGTCGCAGCGGACAAACTCATAGCCTGCCAGGTCATCCCCGACCGGCGGGCCGACATCGGCTCGGCGCACGTTGACGTGACCCTGGGCCTTCAGCAGGCGGCAGACCGCCTGTCCGGCAACCCCCGACGCACCCGTAACCAAGATTCTCAGATCTTTTTCGGCGGTCATGCGTTCAGGGTCTCCCGCACAAAGAGAGTGTCGGCACCGGAGAGATCGTGGCGGACCGGGGCGAGGTTCGCAGTCATCCGACGCTCGCTGCAGGAGCCAGGAAGGATGCAGGCGACGCGCGGCGGAGTCACAATATTGCGCAGAGCGATCAGCGACAGATCGTTGGCCGCCGCGCCGGACCAGATCTCCCGTTTTTCCCGCTTGGGCTTGAGGGCGGCGATGGCCTCGGTCTTGGAGCCTCCGTCGTGCTCGCAGGGGTCGCCGAGGGTCGGCGGATCGGCGGAGTCGTGTTTGTTCAAAAGCTGTTCCTCGGAAGTTTTCCTGTTGTAGATTTCGCGATTATGTCGAATTTGAATCTCCCGCCCCGCCGGCTTCGGGGGCGGGCCAGCCCCGCCAGCGGAGGCTTTTACTGCCGCTGGGCCTGCGGGGGCGACCGGTCGGGCGGAGGATCTGTTTTGGGTCTCCCTGCGAGAGGGACGGCGTGCGAAAAGGCGGCACGGGCGGTGTTCAGGGTCGTGGTCGCTTTGCCCAGTGTGGCGGTGACCAAGGGGGCCGCGCCGTTTGCCTCAAGCGGCGCACTCCACTGGCTGCCGTCCACTTTCGCCGACGTGGTTTTGCCGCCGACACTCACCCCGACAGCGGCGCCAGAAGTCACTTCTCCCTCGATGCGGGTAGGCGTGCGTCGGGTAACCGCGAGAAACGGCTCGGATTGGATCAGCGCTCGGTGATAGGCGGTCTGGGCTTCCAGTTCGACGGGCGGCAGACCGGGAAGCTGCGAGGGTCCCTCTGCCATCTCCCGGATGACCTTCTGAAGCTGGGCATCGGTCTTGCCTTTACCGAGATCAGGTCCGTAAAACGAACCGTTGGGACCGTGGCAGCGGGCGCAGGCGGC
>JACMJB010000467.1 GCA_014380815.1 Armatimonadota bacterium | reverse complement strand
GGCGGTCAGGGTATCTCGGTCTCGTCCTACTCGAAAAACGTGGATACCGCGAAGCGGTTTTTGGCCTGGTTCGAGACGGAAAAGACGCAGACTCGGTGGGCAGAACTCGGCGGTCTCACCGCGAACACCAAGGTTGCCGCGACCGATGCCTTCAAGGACGCGACCCCTTATAACGCGGTCTTCACCGCCTCTGTACCGTACCTTAAGGACTTCTATAACACGCCCAACTATTCCGAGCTGATGAACGAGTCTCAGAAGAGCCTCAATGCCGCCGTTGCAGGGGCGATCCCGCCTAAGGAGGCCCTGGATGCGCTCGCCAAGGCTCAACAAAAGATCGTGGATGCAGCGGGTGGCGGGTAGGTGGGGGCGCTTCTTCCGCTCTCATCCCGTCCGAAAGGGAGAAGGGCACGCGGTCTCTCCGACCGGGCCGTGGCGAACCTGTTTCTCCTGCCCACCCTGCTGCTGCTCGCCGCGATGAACCTGTTTCCTCTGTTCTGGTCGCTGTGTCTGTCATTCACCGAGTACAAGGCCGATGCGCCGAAGATCGCGCCCATCTGGCGGGGGAACGCGAACTACCAGGACCTGCTCGGCGACCTCGATGTCTGGCGGGCGTTTTCGACCACGGCGGGATTCGTGCTGCTCGCGGTCGGACTGCAGCTGTTTCTGGGCCTGGGCTTGGCCCTGTTGCTGAACCGGACCTTCCGGATGAAGGGCATCGTCACGACGCTGTTCTTGCTTCCGATGATGCTGTCATCATCCGTGGTCGGTCTGTTCTGGAAGTTCCTGCTCGACCCGACCTTCGGGCTGGTCAACTATCTGTTGGGCGTCCTGCACCTGCTGCCCGGCGGTCAGCCGATTGACTGGTTCGACCGCGACCACGCGCTCTGGTCGGTCGTGATCGCCGACACCTGGATGTGGACGCCGTTCCTGCTGCTGATCGCGCTGGCGGGGCTTTCCAGCGTTCCGGTCAGCCTTTACGAGGCCGCGAGCGTGGACCGGGCCTCGGAATGGTTCAAGTTTCGCTACATCACCCTGCCAATGATCGCCCCGCTGCTCATGGTCGCCCTACTCTTCCGCACGCTGGACAGCTTCAAGATGTTCGATCTGGCCTGGATCATGACTGCGGGCGGGGTTGCGAACAGCGCGGAAACGGTCTCTATCCAGGTCTACCGACAGGCGCTTTTGAATTGGGATACGGGAAGAGCCTGCGCGCTGGCCTACATTGTATTGCTGGTCATTATTGGCCTGACCAACCTGTATCTGCTGTTACTCGCCCGTGTCAAGGGGGAGGGGAGACAGGAGACCACTCCGCGGATCGGGGTCGTGACCGAGCGTTGGGGACGCTCGCCGCTGGTGTCGTTGTCGCGCCGCATTCTTCCGCCCGCCCTTTTTCTGCTCGGGGGGCTTTCCGTGTTTCGTCTGGGCGGTGCCGGCCTTCTGGCGCTGGTCGCGGGCATCTTCGGCTTTGCGGCGCTCCTGTTCCGTCTGCCAGCGAAGATCAAAACGCCGCTTGCGTATCTCGGGATCGCTGTTGCTCTGATCCTTTACCTGCTGCCGCTCTACTGGATTGTCGCGACCTCCTTCAAGCCCTTCGATGCGGTCAACGTCAACCCACCCCGTTTTCTCTTTACCCCGACCTTCGCGAACTACGGGGAGCTTCTGCGTCCGGAGACCTCCAGCGGGGTCGCCTTTCCCGGTCAGCTACTGGGCAGTTTGGGGATCGGTGTCCTCTCGACGATCCTTGCGGTGGGTCTGGGGACGCTCGCCGCCTATGCTTTTTCGCGCTTCAAGATCAGGGCTAAGAATGATGCCTTGTTCTTTATTCTGTCCACGCGCATGCTGCCGCCGGTCGTGGTCGCCGTGCCGATCTTTCTGATGTTTCGGCAGATCCGGCTGCTGAACACGCATCTGGGCCTGATCCTGCTGTATACGACCGTCAATGTCGCCTTCGCCGTCTGGCTCATGAAGGGCTTCACCGACGACGTGCCGCCCGAATACGAGGAAGCAGCCCTGCTCGACCGTTACACCCGGCTGCAGGCGTTCCGCAGGACGACGCTCCCGCTGATCGTGCCCGGCATGGCCGCAACCGCGGTCTTCTGCTTTCTTGCCTCATGGAACGAGTATGCCTTCGCGCAGTTGCTGTCCACCGGGCAGATATTGACTGCGCCGCCCTCGATTACGGCGGTGCTGGGCGCGGGTGCGGTCGAATGGCAGAAGATCGCCGCCCGCACCCTTGTGTTTGTTTTTCCCGCCGCGCTATTCACTTTTCTGATGCGGAAACATCTGCTGCGCGGCATGACCTTCGGCGCCATCAAGGGAAAATGACCCGCTGGACCGGCAAGCCCGACGATGAGGAATAAAGAGACGACACCATGAAGCAGTCCTCCCAGTCCGCCCTCCCCGCCCCGCTGATCTTCTCCGGCGGTGAACCGGTCCGATCGCCCCGAGAGTGGCGGGAGAAGCGACGCGGCGAAATACGGGAGCTTTTCCGGACGCATATTTACGGACACTCCCCCGCCGCCGGCACTTACCTGCAGACGTTCAAGGTTCTGAGCGAAACGCCCAGGGCGCTGGGGGGTACTGCTACTCGCAGGCAGATTGCCATGACCTTTGAAGGCCCCGGCGGCGCAAGAACGATCGGGCTGCTGATGTTTGTCCCGGAACGCGTTACCCGGCCCGCACCGGTGTTTCTGCTTCTGGATAACCGAATGGAATCCGGACTTTATCGGGATCGCGACGCCGGATCGGGGTTCTGGCCCGCCGAGGAGATCGTGAAGCGAGGATATGCGGCGGCGGCGCTTTCTCTTCCCGATGTCAGTCCGGACCGAGATGGCGCCCTGCAGGAGGGCACTCAGGGCATCTTTCCCGCGTCGCTCCGCACGGACGATTCCTGGGGTGCGATTGCCACCTGGGCCTGGGCGGGAAGCCGCGCACTGGACTACCTGGAGACCGACCCGGATGTTGATGCTGCGCGGGCTGCGGTGGTCGGACACTCCCGCGGCGGGAAGACCGCCCTTTGGTGTGGTGCGGAGGACGAACGCTTTGCCCTGGTTGTCAGCAACAATTCCGGCAGTACTGGAGCCGCCCTCGCCCGCACCACGCGCGGCGAAAAGATCGCCGACATCAACCAGAGCTTTCCCTACTGGTTTTGCGAGAACTACAAACGG
The DNA here is from genome assembly GCA_014380815.1 of Armatimonadota bacterium. GTDB lineage: Bacteria > Armatimonadota > Armatimonadia > Armatimonadales > Armatimonadaceae > JACMJB01. Next base: position 1,484 of record JACMJB010000467.1, on the reverse strand, counting down.
TATTCGGGGCGCGAGAACGACCTGCCCGTGGACCAGCACGAACTGCTCGCCCTGATGGCCCCGCGCCTGGTCTATGTGTCCAGCGCCACGGACGATGCCTGGGCCGACCCTGACAGCGAATTTGCGGCCTGCGTCGCCGCGGAGCCGGTTTTCGCGCTGCTTGGCCGCAGCGGCGTGGGAGCATCCGAGATCCCGCCGCCGGAGACACCGCTGCATAGCGGTAGCATCGGTTACCACCTGCGCACCGGCAGGCACGATCTGACACCCTACGACTGGAAGTGCTTTATGGACTTCGCGGACCGGCATTATCCGCTCGCTGCGATGTCAACGCTCGCCGGATGAGGGGGCACGGGCACTATGGCGAGGTTATCGGCGTCCCGGAAGGGACTGTTTTTCGGCATCGCATAGATCTGGTGCGGGCTGGCCTTCACTCCAATCGCATGCGCGGCATCTCGGGAAGCGGAGGCGAGGCAGCGGATGCCGTTATCGTTTCCGGTGGTTACGAAGACGACGCGGATTTCGGCGACGAGATCTGGTACACCGGCGAGGGTGGAAACGACGTGAAGACAAAAGGTCAGGTCGCTCATCAGGCGCTGGCACGCGGCAACCTGAGCCTGATTCGAAATCTGCTGGAAGGAATCCCGGTCCGGGTTATCCGCGGTTTCAGGCTAAATTCGGCGTTCGCACCGGAGGACGGCTACCGCTACGATGGTCTGTTTCGTGTCGAGAACTACTGGCAGGACCGAAGCAAGTCCGGATTTCGCGTCTTTCGGTACACGCTGCGCAAGATCACGGCATCGCCCTCGCCCGGCTTACCAAAGCCTCTTTTGCTGCAGGAAGAGAAGGCGGAGTACGGCTCGGAGGATTTGCCCGCTCCCGTAACTCGGCAGCAGATCGAGGTGTCCCGGATCATTCGCAGCACGGAGACCGCGCGAGCAGTCAAGCGGATGCATCATTATGCCTGTCAAGTATGTGGGTTATGCCTGGAGACTCCCGGTGGGCCTTACGCGGAAGCCGCGCACATCCGCCCGTTGGGGCAGCCGCACAACGGACCGGATACCGCAGACAATATTCTCTGTCTCTGCCCAAACCATCATCTGCTGTTTGATCTGGGAGCCTTCACCCTTGAGGAAGATCTGCGAATCACGGGTACGGGGGACTCCCTTCGACGTGTGGCGGGACATAGGGTAAACACCGAGCATCTACGGTATCATCGCGAACATTTCGCACCGCGACCCTAGAAAATGCCGATCACGGTCTGGATAACAACGTCCCATACGCAATGCGGCCCGGAAGATCCGGACGCTTATCTCTTTATCCATGTGGAGAGGTCCCGGCAAAAGCTGACACATCCTCCTCACCCCCAGTATGCGCGGTACGCCCTGGCGACTTCGCCCCGTGAGGCGGAGATCATCCTGTTTATCGAACCGCACGGTCGGAAGACCGCGGATTATGTGACGCGCCTGCTCGGCAATGCGCTGATC
>JACMJB010000466.1 GCA_014380815.1 Armatimonadota bacterium | reverse complement strand
TACTGGGCATAACCGGCGTTGTTGACCAGCACATCAAGTCCTCCAAATCGGTTCACGGCTGCCGCGACCGCCTGCTCGATACTCGCCGGGTCTTCGACATCCAGCCGGGTCACGAGCGTCTGGGGCAGCGACGCCAGATCCCCCGCCGTCTTCGGATCGCGCATGGTGGCGACCACGTTCCAGCCCTCGCGGGCAAAGCGGCGGGCCGATGCCGCGCCGATCCCGGACGATGCACCGGTAATCAAGACAGTTCGGTTCATTTCGTTCTCCCTGAAATCACGCTGAAGACCATTGAAGATTCGCGCGGCCGGTGGGCGATCAGATAGTCCGCGCCCAGATAGCCCATCGTGATGGACACGATCACCAGTGCGCCCACCAGCTTCGGCGGGCCGGGCAGGGGAATGTCGAACCAGCGGCAGCCGATCCCGATCACAAACCCCAGCAGAAGTCCGAGAAAGATTTTGTCCACTGATTTTCCTCTTTTCCTCCCCTGACCGGTTCAGCGTGGAAGGACCCCGATCTGCCGGAGGAAGGTCAGGTTGTCCTCCAGGTGCCAGTTGTCCGTGATCTTGCCGTCCTGGACCCTCAGGATATCGGTGGCGAGGAAGCGGACCGTCTGCCCGCGACCCCGGATACGTTTTCCGTGGGAGTCCTTGAATCTGCCCGTGAAATGACCGGTGAAAAGCAGGTGCGAGACCACGCGGTCCCCGGCGAGGATCTGCTGCCGGACCGTGACCTGCAGGTCCGGGACAGCGGTGCGCAAAACCCTGTCCGCTGCCACGGGTCCCGTGGGTCCCTGCGGGCGGCCCGGTGGCAGTGTGTGATCTCTGAAGCGGGGGGACAGGGACCGGTGCAGCAGCGCTTCGTCTCCCGTGGCCCAGAACTCGTAAAACCGGCGCGCGGCAGTGAGGGCCGAATCCCTGCGCGCCTGCGGCACACCGCTTTCGATCACCAGCTCCTCCGGCGGCGCGGCCTCCAAAACCCCCCGGGAGCTGCTGCCGAGACCGGCGATCCCGAGGCAGAGGAAAATCAGGACTGTTTTTGTTCGCGGCATTATTTGTCTCCGGGCGGCGCTTACTCTTACGGCGCGACATTCTTTCGCAGGAAGTTTCGCATCAGTCCCGCCATCTTCCCGCCATCCTCCTCCAGCGCGAAGTGCCCGGTGTCGAGCAGGTGGAACTCCAGGTTTTTCAGATCCCGTTTGTACGGTTCCGCGCCCGCAGCGGGGAAGATGACGTCATTCTTGCCCCAGAGGATCAGCGTCGGCGGCTGGTACTTGCGGAAGTACGCCTGCCACTCCCCGTACTGCGGCGGGTTGCTGCCGTAGCTGTGGAAGAGCGCAAGCTGGATCTCCGCATTGCCGGGGCGATCCAGAAGCGGCTGGTCCATGTTCCAGTTGTCCGGGCTGATCGCCTCGACATTGCGGACGCCGTTGACATACTGGAAGATCGTCCCTTCCCTTGCGAAGATGCCGCGGATGTACTTTTCCGATTCCGCGTTCCTCTGTTTCCAGTACGCCTTGATCGGCTTCCAGAAGTCGTTATCAATCCCCTCGTCGTAGGCGTTTCCGTTCTGCACGATCAGCGCCTGGACGCGCTCCGGGTGCCGGACCGCCAGCCGAAAGCTCACCGGCCCGCCGTAGTCCTGGGCATAAAGGGAGTACTTCGTGAGGCCCAGCGTCTCGGTGAACTGCTCGATCACGTCCGTCAGGTTGGCGAAGGTGTAATCGAACTGATCCACGGTGGGCATGGAACTGTTGCCGAAGCCGGGATAATCCGGGGCGATCAGGCGGAACTCATCGGCAAGAGCGGGAATCAGGTTGCGGAACATATGGGAACTTGTGGGGAAGCCGTGGGGCAGCAGGATCACCGGGGCATCCTTTGGCCCGGCTTCGCGGTAGAAGATGTCCAGGCCATTGATCTTTGCGGTCCGGTAGGCGACCGCGGGCGCGACCGATTCCAGCGGGACGGCGGGTTCAGAGTCCAGAGCGCGAGAAGGCGATGCCGGTCTGTTTTCAAGCGTAGTCATGACTATTGTTCCTTTTGGTTGTCGTTGTCGTTAACGGTCTGTAAAGGCGAGGGCGGGAGCCGCCCGGAAGCCGTCGGCTTTGGGGTCCGGCGCGACCAGGGAGCGTCTGGGGACCTCAAACCGGACGATCTGATAGTCGAGGGTCTGGTGACCGGCGTTGACGAGTTCGATCAGGACCTTGTGGGGTCCGGGCGTCAGCCCGGTGATGACCAGCGGGTCGCCGCTGGCATCGAGCCAGTGCCAGGGGGCATCGTCCACGGTGACATGAAGATGCCCGATCCTCGGCGACACCGCAAGCGCCGCTTTGCCGAAGACCGGCTCGATCCGCAGGTTTTCGCCCCGGTACTGGATCACGACCCGCCCCTGCGCCAGCGAATCCGCCAGCGGCGGGTCCAGCAGGAGACGCACGGGAGGCTCGCCCGAGATCGCAACGATAGCGGCAGTCCCGAGCACATCACGGACCGTCTGCCCCGTCACTTCCCGGGAGGTCTCCGTGGGCTTCTCCGGGACGGTCGGGCGGTCCGGGGCGGGACCATTGCCCACGGGGACCACGGCGGGACCTTTCCCCGTTTTTCCGGTCTGGACCTGGTCGGCGGCGGCGATAATCACGGCGGTCACGGCCTTGGGGTCCGCGAGCATCGCGAGGTGGCTTGTCGGAAGCTTTGTGACCTTCGCCTTGATCGTGGCGGCCATCTGCGCCTGCAGCCTGGGATTGATCATGTGGTCGTTCTCACCGATCACCCACCACGAGGGCTTTTCGTGCCAGGCAGCGTGCGTCACCTTGTCGGTAAGGCAACCGACGTACCAGGGGATTTGCACGGCGGCAATCAGCCCCTGATCGGCGGGAGAAAGATCCTGGGCGAAGTATTGCCTCACCGCCGCCTCCGGCAGCGTCAGAAAATCGTACTGGTCTTTGACTCCCGCCGATGCCCCCGGAGCGGAGGGTAATGCGGCTGCGGCATCGCTGATCGACTGCCCGCTATCCGGGGCGGACGCATCGACATAGACAAGCGCCTTGACTTTCGGGTTGTTGCCGGCCTGCGTGATCACGACACCCGCCCACGAATGCCCGACTAAAACCACATTGCCCTTCTGCTGGCTGACGACGCGATCCGTCGCGAGGACATCGTCCGCGAGTGAGGTGGTCGGATTCTGGACGGAGACGACATGATACCCCTTGGCCTGAAGCAGGGGAATGACCCGGCCCCAGCTTGACCCGTCGGCATACGCCCCGTGAACCAGAACGATATCCGGTTTCGTGATCTGGGCTGCGGCAGGGGAAGACAAGGCGCCCGCCACTGCGCCGGTGGCAAGAATGGCGGCAAATGCGGTCGGAAAATCGTTTATTTTCATCGTTAGTGTTCCTTTCTCTACAGCTCTCTACAACTTGCAGAACGCGAGCAGGTCGGCGTTTACCTGATCTTTATGGGTGGTGGGCAGACCATGGGGCGCGCCGGGATAGATCTTCAGCACCGCTCCCTTGACGATCTTTGACGACAGCAGGGCGGACGCCTGAATGGGAACGATCTGGTCATCGTCGCCGTGGATGATGAGCGTCGGCACGTCGAACTTCTTCAGGTCCTCGGTCAGATCGGTCTCGGAGAAGACCTTGATACAGAAGTACGAGGCGGGAAAGCCCGCCATCATGGACTGCAGCCAGAACGAGTCACGCACCCCTTCGGAGATGGTCGCGCCGGGCCGGTTGTAGCCGTAGAACGGCAGCGTCAGGTCCTTCCAGAACTGGGAGCGGTCTTTCAGGACACCCGCGCGGATCGCATCGAAGGCTTCGATGGGCGTCCCGGCGGGATTCGCCGCCGTTTTGAGCATCAGGGGCGGGATGGCATCTACCAGCACGGCTTTTGCGACCCGCTTTGTGCCGTGCCGACCGATGTAGCGGGTGACCTCGCCGCCGCCGGTGGAATGCCCGACATGGATCGCGTTCTGGAGATCGAGAGCCTCGGTAAGGTCCGCGAGATCGTCGGCGTAGGTGTCCATGTCGTTGCCCTGCCAGGGCTGCTGCGAGCGCCCGTGTCCCCGGCGGTCATGGGCGATGCAGCGAAAGCCACGCGAGGCGAGAAAGAACATCTGGTCCTCCCAGGCATCGGCGGTGAGCGGCCAGCCGTGCGAAAAGACGACGGGCTGCCCGGTTTTCGCGCCCCAGTCTTTGTAGTAGATCTGAGTCCCGTCTTTGGTGGTGATAAAACCGGTCATGGAGTTGTTTCCTTTGCGAAGAGATGCTGAAGGAGAAGCCGGGGCCGGGGCCGGGGCTTCGAGGTCGGTGGCTGCCACCGACCGTGGAAGAGTGATGGCGGACATCAGGGCGGCTCCCCCGAAGAGGATGCTGCGGCGCGAGGGGATTGCTAGTGCGGCCGAATCCGGCTGCCGCAGGGGTTGCAGACGATCTGTCACGGTGCGGTTCCTTTCTGCTGCGAAGTGCCGTCCTGGCGTCACGCCTGGTGATTTGAACGACAACACCAGTATCGCCCTGCCGCATTAGGCCAGCGTTCCGAATGGGGAGGAAAAGCGTTCCGCCGGTCCGAAATGCGTAAAGGGTCTGTTCTTTTCGTCTTTGCTGCTGCCATACTGTCGGAGGAAGGGAATCGCCGTGGTACTATCCGTCGTCCCGCCCGTCGCCCCGCTGACCATCACGTTGTTCGGCCCTCTGTCGGTGTTGGTGAACGGGCAGCCGATCCCCCATCTGCGCTCCCGCAAAGCGCAGTGGCTTCTCGCCCTGCTCACACTTCGCGGGGGGCGCCCCGTGCAGCGGGAGTGGCTGGCGGGAACGCTCTGGCCCGATGTCG
>JACMJB010000465.1 GCA_014380815.1 Armatimonadota bacterium | reverse complement strand
TGTATCGGTGTCGGGATCATTGACCCGCCGGAAATCGACCGGCTGAATATCCTGCGTGCGACCCATCAGGCCATGCGCTGCGCCCTCGCCGCGCTGTCGGTCCTGCCGGATGCCGTTCTCGTGGACGGCCTTCCGGTCCCAAACCTGCATGTGGATTGCCGCGCTTTCGTGAAGGGCGATTCGCGATCCGTCTCGATCGCCGCCGCCTCTATTGTCGCCAAGGTGACGCGGGACCGTTTGATGTGCGGGGAGTACCACCGCCAGTATCCCCAGTACGATTTCGCGCGCCACAAAGGCTACCCGACACCCGAACACCTCGCTGCCCTGGAGGTGCACGGCCCCTGCGCGATCCACCGCCGCTCGTTCGGTCCCGTCGCCCAGAAGTGCCTCGTATTCCTGACGGAACCGTCAGGATAACGCGATCCGCTTGTCGGCGGCGGTCGGCCCCCAGGAGGTGACCGCCAGTGGCAGCCTCAGTGCCTCGGCGATCCGCGCCGCGTACGGTTCCGCACTGAGCGGGGCGTCGCAGTACTCTACCTCAACGGACCGAAGCGCCGCTCCCATCGCCTCGCGATGCTCCAGATGTTCGCGCTGCCCCAGAGTGGGCGAAAATGGGGAGCCGTTTCGCCGGTAGGCAGTCGCGATCTTTGCCTTACCGATCTGCGGCAGACGATCCAGGCAGGTGAGGGCAAGCGAGTCCACGCGGCCCGCCGCCTCCAGAGCATAGCGCGCCAAGGGCAGGTCGAACCATCCCGCCCGAAACGGTCCCTGCCAGGCATTCGCGGGGTTGTGAGGGTCCGGAAGTGCCAGTGTCAGGGCCGCATCCTCGGTGGGGAAAGGGCCGGTGCCGTGCCGCGTATGATACGCCCTCAGCGCGCCGAGCACGATGGTCTGCCCTCCAAAGCCCGCCTCTTCCAGAAGGCCGAGCGCGTTCTCCGGGGTCGCATTGGACCAGGTAGTATGGGGATGAAATCCCCAGTCCTGATCGAGCAGAACCCCCTGTGCGCCCTCGAAGATCGTTGTGCCCGGCGCTCGCGCCCGCGCCGCCAGAAAGGCATCTCCCTCAACGGTCCGCACCTGCGCGGCAATGCGGGCAAAGACTTCGAGGGTCGCTTCCAGTTCACTGCTGTCCTGGAGGTCGCTGATCGCCTCGGCGATAGGGCTGGGCAGAGGATCGGGCGTTCCCGAAAGGCGCTGGATCAGCCCGTCCATCTGGCGCTGTTTGTGAGCGCGATGACGAAGCATCTTGCGCCGAAGCGTGGCGGCATCGCGAAGATCCCCAACACGCAGCGTGTCGTCCGGGTCCGCCTCCAGGGCGTCCGCGACCGTCTCGCCGATCCCAAGGCCGCAGGAGCCGTGGCGGGCATCGCCGCGCGCATACTCGCGAAGCCGGTTCGCGGCCATCTGAAAGGGCGTGGTGACCAGGGCATCCCCCGCGATAAACAGCCGCTCAAAGGCGTCACCCACCCCGGCTGCCTGCAGTTCCTGCTCCTCCCAGAACAGCGTGAGCGGGTTTACTAACATATGACGGGACAGAAACGTCGCGACACCGGGAACAAACGTCCCGCTACCGAACTGATGAAAGATATGGCTGCGGCCATCGGCAAGCACGACGGCATGGGCGGCTTGCGCGCCGCCATTGTAGCGGACCACCAGCCCTGCATCATGCCTGCGTACCAGGGCATCGGTGAGGCTACCCTTGCCGCAGTCGCCGAAACCAAGCCCCACAATAATGATCGCACGGTGTTCGCGACGCATCGTACACAGCCTTCTTTCCAGTGGGGCCGGGGTGCCAGGGTGCCAGGGTGCCGGGTACCCTGGCACCCCGTTCCCACTTCACGGACTACAAACGGGTGGCGCGGGGAATCGCCAGCGCGCCAGGACTGATGCGCCGCACCAGAGCCGACCCGGACACCCCGGTTGCCATTGGCACTGCGGTCTGCGCGAGCGGAAGAAGCGACTTGGTCACCGCGCCGACCGTGGCCCGATCAAACCCGCTTGCTGTCATCAGGGCTGCGGTATCGTCCAGTGACTCCCCGGCAAGTACGGAAACAGTCGCTGCGATCTGCGGCACGATCTGCTGCCAATCGGCGGCCTGGATCACCCGCTCCGAGGGCAGGATCTTCGTCCACGAGTCACGAACCCCCTTGTCCGCGAAGTAGCTGGTCCCGCCGGGACGGATACAGAAGACCTCCCATTTCTCCTGCGCCTGCCGCGCCGCCGCTTCCAGAGAGAGGTCCTCGCTCGGGGCGACCCCCAGATGCTTCCTGGCCTGGGCACGGCGCACCGTGGAATAAGGAGACTCGTCGCCGATGATGAACAGGAAACCCTTTTCGCGGCGCTTCTCCCAGGCGTCGGTGTGGACGTGGTTTCCGAAAAACCAGAGCGGCAGTTCGTAGGACTCACAAGACTGACCGCCGCCACCGCCCTCCAGAAACAGGTTCGCCAGATGCGCCTCCGCCTTCACATCGTCGGATTCGAACTCGCCCAGGGCAAACGGGACACTGTCCGAGTTGGCATCGCCGATCGCCCCGAAGGCGATCTGCGGGTCGGGAACCACTTTTCCGTCGAGAATGAGCCGCATCAGCTTGTGCAGATCGTTGATGACCAGTTCGGGAATATTAGACATGCTCCCGGTGACATCACACAAGACGGCAATCGGGGTCGAATGCAGGCTGTCCGCGCTGTCCCGCGACTCGCGGCGCGGCTTGCGGGTCAGGTCCAGGGTAGGATGCAGAGCCGGAGCCGACCCCGCATGCGCCCGTGCGCTGTAGCCAAACGCGCTCGCCCCGGAGGCCATTCGCGCCCGCGCTCGTGTCGCGCTCGATGTGGTATTGAAGTAACCGTATCCCATTTTCCTTCTCCTTCCAAAAAGTGCGAACCCTGCAAGCCTCACGAGACCGCGAAGTGAGCATAGGTCCGCCTGCCATGTACCGATTCCAAAATCGTGCCGAACGCGTTATGGAATGCTTCGGCGTCCTGCGGGCGTCGCCGCGGGCTGGGTGCCAGACAGGACTCCAGTGCGGCGGCGACGGGCGCGGGCACGCGGGCTGGCACCCAGCCTGTCGCCGGGTCGCCACCAAGCAGGGTCAGGATCGTCGCCGCTGCCCCGTACAGATCGAGAGCGGGGGTCGCGGCCTCGCGGCGGGCGACCTCCGGTGGAAAGTGGGAGGCAAAGGCCGGATTCAGCGCGGGAACCGTCTCCGTCCCGATCTGGGCAGTGCAGGTCCAGTCCAGGAGCACGATCCCGTGCTCCTCCGGGTAGACCAGCACATGATCTGGTGTCACCGCGCCGTGGACGATCCCCTGAAGGTGCGCCATCCAGAGCGTCAGCAACAGGCGGCGAAAGATCCAGTAAGCGTGCTGTGGCTCAACCCCGTCCGGGAATTTATCCCGCCGCAGCGCCTCGACCGTGAAACAGCGGCCTTCGGGGACTGACAAGACCGTGCCTCTCCGCTTCTCGCCTGTGGCGAAATCCGCGATGGTAAAACTCGTCAGCGGGTGGGGGACATAGGCGCGTTGCTCCTGTAAAAACCGCTCGGCATCCGGGTCCGGGTGGGACTCGTGGAGCCGCCGCAAGGCGGCGATCTCCCGTGTTAGGAAGTCGCTGTCGGCAGCCTCGCGGGCGATCTTCACAAAGACGGTTCCCGTGTCGCAGCCTTCATACTCCGCACCGTACACGGTGGCGAAGGTCCCTTCCGCGATCAGACGGTTTAAAAAAAGCCGCTGGTCACGGACCCACAGCTCGATGGGCGCGAAAGTGGGGGCGGGTGGTGCCGCGGGTCGCCGGTCGCCATAAGTCCCCGCGGCAAGCTTCAGATCCGCCTGCTGCTTCCAATCCGTAAGCCGCGAGAAGGCCGCCTCCGCCATCGGCTTTTCCGCGTCCGCTACGAGGTCCGGATGGCAGGAGCGGCTGAGCTTCGCGAAGACCGCGCGCAGCATCGTCCGCTGCTCGCTGGCGGTGCCGCAAAGCCTTCCGAAAACGTCCTCGGGACAGACAGCCCCCGCAAACGATTCGTTCAGCCCGATCAGTGTTTCTCG
>JACMJB010000464.1 GCA_014380815.1 Armatimonadota bacterium | reverse complement strand
GCTATTCTTGACCGCCTCGCCGCAGCCGAAGGAGCCGATCAAGAGCAGGAAGGCACCTGATGCAAGCAGGTATCTGGCGGGATCACGCCGTCCGGAGGGAGCCATCTACTGTGCCGTCCCGGCGCCAGTGTCCGCGCCACGGCCGCTCTTTTGAAGGGAGTGATAGATCGCCTTCGCTACCTGGTCCATGTTGTGCTGTGCCTGGACCCCGCGCGTGTCATCCGGCGAAATAAAGGTGAAGATGCGGACCAGGACCGTCTGATGCCCGCTCATCACGGCCCCGTAGCCGGTTTCAAACCGGGCCGCGATGTCGCGGTAGTTTCCCATACGCGCCTCCGGCGAGGTGCTGCCGTCGCGGTTCTGCTGCCAGTAATACATCAGAATCCGGGCCTCGCCGTTACGGAAGATCATCGCGCGGACCTTCCCGCTCCTGGGTCCATCCAGGGAGAACGTCTTCTTGCCGGAGAGATGAAAGCCCCCCCCCGAAACGCAAACCGTCGGGTCATGGTAGTTTTCAAACGGCCCCGCCGCCACCAGAGAAGAGCGCACCACTTCGCCAAAGGGGTTGGAGTAATCCATCCCGGTCGCCTGGGGGTTGCCCAGCAGTTCCAGGGTCATCGCCGGAAGCGGCGCCTCGGTCCCCTCCCAGGAACCGATTCGACTTGGGAGCGGAGGGAGCCACTGTCCCGCGTGGGCGAAGCGATAGCTGGCAAACGCCCCGAACAGGGCGGTCGCGCCGATCAGTGCGCCGATCTTTAAAAACGGTGTTGGGATCATAGGAGACCGACCTTCTGTCTTTCCGGGGCGTTGGTTACCAGCGACTGCGGGGCTTGCGCTTGCTGGCGGGAATCAGTTTCTTGAAAAAGGCATTCACGTTTTTGGACGCTTTGCGGTGCCGGGTGGCGATCTCTTTCACGCCTTTATCCGAGGCATTGAACAGAGGATCGAGGATTGCCTTCTCAATCCGCCGGGATAGCCCTTGTTTTCGGCTCCCGTATCTCGCTCGGTGCTTCGCCGCCGCCTCCAAGCGCAGCGACAGGACCGTCAGGCTTTGCGAGGCATAGACGACGACCGCTCCGAGAAGCAGGATCAAGAGCCAGGGACTGAACGTTAAAAGCAGCTTCGCGACAATCGGGGCACTGGTCAGAGTCAGTGCATAAAAGCACACACGGATAAGGTGCACCGCAAGGGCCAACGCCCCGGTCAAACACATGAAGCAAAATGTGTAGAGGGGAGGGCGCCGCTGGTGCAGTGCGAAAACAAACGCGATAAACACCATCGCGGCAAGCAGATTCGCCCCGTGGAGCGAGCGGGTTAACTCGGCAGCATGATCGGGAAAACGGATCATGCCGCCCTCCACACTGGTCTTCGCGCCAAACAAGGAAAGGAGGCCACTGGCAGCGGCGGCAGATGCCCTTGCGGCGGCGTCGTGTGCCCTGGTAATCAGGCTGTCCGGCGGATTCACCATCAGCAGGAGCAGCGAGAGTGGCCCCGCGACGGCGCGCAGGATCAGGGAACCATAGAGATATTGAATGGTCCCCGCCAGGATAAGCAGCAGCCCCAGTGCAAAAAAGCTGTCCACGTATACCAGATGTCCGAACAGCAGTGTCAGGCATCCCGCGGACAGCAGAAGAAGGTTGCCGCGCCGCCGCTTATCGGTCGGTGGGTACGCCTGGAGCCTGCGCCAAAGGGTCGAAAGCTCCCGCCGCTGTGCCCAGATCAGCAGCGCGGCGGCAAAGGGCACCAGGGGCTGATACATCAAAATGCTGTCCGGACTGCCCCAGTTGCGGAATGAGTTCTGGACCGGCTTCCAGCAGGCAAGCGCAAAGGGGATCAGGAAAAGCAGCCAGACGCGCTGACCCCACAGAAATTCCCAGGCACGACGCATCTGCTGCGTGAAAGAGGAGGAGGCCAGAGCCGCCGTGGGGTCAGCGGGATCGGAAAGTGCGGGAGGCTGTGTTGTCACGGCGTGGGGATATTCTTTAGGATTCGTGAGCGGATAACGGCGCGGTCCGCTCGCGGCGAAAGCGGCGAGGCCACGGAATTATACCAAACAACCCATCTTTTCGTCGAACTGCGATGTGGTGCGTCAGCCTGGCGTGAACTTTCGCAGTTCCGCGTAGTAGGGTCGCCCCTGGTCCACGAAGCTGCGGCGGACGAAGCCTATGCCTGGAGCCAGCCAGCGCATCGTGGGAAACTTGACCATCTGCCCATCCTGATAGATGGATATCAGGGTGTCCACCCGGTAGGCAGGGACTCTGCCCAGGGGGGTCGCGACTCGCTCGATAGCGCTGATCCGGCTGTAGCCGGTCGCCGGGTAGGTCGTGTCCCCAAACCGAAAGGTGCCGGTCCAAGCCACGCCGTCGCCTTCTCGAAGTGGGTACCGCACCAGGGGGACCGGCGGCGAAAGCTGCATCAGCGGCCTGGAATCCTCGCCCATCGCGGTCATCAGCAACGCGGACGGTGTTTCTCGGTACGCTTCCCGCCGCCAGGATGCTCCCTTTCGGCGGAAATCAATCAGATAGTCGTTGCTCGCGGACCGCGTGACGACCTGCGCCTCGATCCGGGATTCAGGACCCGTCGAAGTGCCGATCTGCGCCATCTGCCAGGCCGCGCCCGGCGCCAGCGGCAGCAGCTTCGCCTTGGTCTTTACGGCAGGCGGCGGCGGTGTTGAGGTCAAAAAGCGCGTCTCTGGCCCCCCTTCGCTAGGTGCGCCGCTGTCGCATCCGCCGAGTGCAAGCAGCGGCAACAGGGCCAGCAGCGGCGCGCTCCGGAACCGGCGCGTTGGGTCAAGGGGGTCCGGTACCTGTCTCATAACGGGTCCTCGCCCGGCGCTCCGCGGTGGCTGCTGCCTTTTTTAAGCGCATGGTAAAGCTCGCGTGCCACCAGGTCCAGATTGCGCCGCGCCTGCCGCCCGCTGGGATCGGCGGGATGAATCACCGTGTAAGCCCGCACAATACAGCTCTGGTCGCCATCCACTGCCGCACGGACCCCTAGATTGAGGCGTGGAACATAATCCTGGTACGAGCGGAAACTGCTCTGCGTGGAGGTCTTGCCCTCCTGATCCTGCACCCAGAAGTAGAGCAGAATGCGCTGCCCAGTCGTCGTGCCGCGAAGAACCAGTGCGCGTACCCGGTTTCCGGGGCCGAACAGGGGCAGATTTTTCTGAGCGGTGGTGGTGTAGCCATAGCCCGCCATACAGAACGCCGGTTCGTGGTACGACTCGATCGAGGTCGCCGCGATGATATGGGCATCCACGTGCTCATTGAATGGGTTCGTGTAACGGCGCCCGTAAACCTTCGGGTTTCCGAGTTCTTTGAGCGTGGCGGCGTCCAGCGGAACATCTGTCGCCGACCAGCCGCCGCCGACGATCGTATCGGGCACTGGCGGAAGCCATTGTCCCTGCCGGTTCAAGCGCGTTCCCACGAACAGTGCCAGCAGGGCGGTAACTGCGAACGCGATGATCAGGGGCCGAAACGGCGCCGGGATGCCGCTTGTCGCGGCTTCCGTGGCGTTCGAGGCAGCGGAGGCGGTGCCAAAATTCATTCCGGCTCTCCCTTCTCCGCCACCGGCGGGGCGGTTTGGGTATCGGCGTTCTTTCGAAGTGTCTGGGAGTTCTGTGCGGCGACATCGGCGACCGTGGGAAACTGACCCGCATAGACATCGCTGTAGTAGCCGCCATCGCTGGGCGTTGCCGCCGCGCCGCCGCGTCGCAGCGCGGGCAGTGGCAGGCTCCATCTGCGCGCCAGCAGGTTCGCGCAAAGAAACGTCAGGTAAAACGCCAGGGCCGTGAACGCGATGGAGTTCATGTCATGGATGGTCTTTGCCAGGTCCGGATGGGCGACCCCGATCATGCCCATCATCACGATGCGCAGGACATTCATGACCAGCGACAATGCCCCGCCGATGCAAAGCAGCAGCAGTGCCGGGAAAAGCTGCATCCGCCGCTGCAGAGCGAGCCAGATGGTCATGGCAGCGACGGGAAACAGGATGCTAACACCGCTGCAGGGGCCGACCACCTCCATCGCGTAGTTGGGCAGCTGAATAAAGGTGCCGACCACCTTCGCCTCCGGATGAACCAGATGCAGAATCTGCCCCGCCACCGCGGCGCAGCCGAGCTGCAGTTTCTGGGTCGCCATGGAAACGACCACGTTCGGGACAGGAGCCATCACCAGCAGGTATCCGAGCGGGCGACGCAGGGCATGGAGGATGTGCGGCCCATAAAGATAGTAGATGACCCCCACGGTCATCAGCAGGAACGACAGCATCGCGAGCGGGGGGATCGTCATCAGGTAGGCCACTAGCATCAGAAAGCAGCCTGTCAGAACGGGCCACAGCTTGCCGCGCCGTTTGGGGCTGTCAGTGGGGAAAAGATACGTAAGCTCCCCGTAACGGGCCGTCACTTCGTCGCGCTCCATCCAGGCGAGCCAGGCGACCCCCAGCGGGACCAGCGGCTGGTAGGAGAGCGGGGAGTCAGGGATAGTCCAGATCTCCCAGAACCAGGTGAAGGGGCGGTAGAGAATCGCCACCGCAAGCAGGCCGAGGGCGAGCCATTGCCGCTGTGTCTTCCAAAGGTGGCGGATCAATGCTGGCGCATCGGTCCGAAGCCAGGCCCACGCCCGCGCCGCGACGGGCGGGTGCGG
>JACMJB010000463.1 GCA_014380815.1 Armatimonadota bacterium | reverse complement strand
TCTCCTATGAAACGCTGATCCGGTCGCGCTTGTTTCAGCCGCTAGGAATGACAAATTCCGATCTCAGCGTCAAGGCGATGCGAAAGTCCACCGATTTTTCCACCGGCTACCTGGCAAACTCGGTCAGCCCCGGAAGCCAGCCCGTTCCGCTTCGCGACATTGAAGCGGTCGCGCCTGCGGGGGCTATCAACTCGAGTGGGCGGGACATGGCCCAGTGGCTCCGGTTTCTGCTGAGCGGCGGGGTCGCACCGGACGGCAGACGGCTTCTTTCCAAGGCCGGTTTCGCGGAGATGGTCAAACCCCAGATGGAGATCTCGCCCAACACTGCGGACTATGGGCTTGGCTGGTTTCTCCGAAAATGGCAGGGACTGAAGGTGATCGAACACGGGGGGAACATTGACGGTTTCAATGCCGAAGTCGCGCTGATGCCCGAGAAGCGGCTTGGCTTCGTGCTGCTCACGAATGTCACCGCGTCGCCACTCACCCAGCAGTCGCTGGAGGTCGTATGGTCCCATCTGGTGGATGCTCCCGAGACGCCGAAGCCCACCACGCCCCCGGTCGCCGATGTCGGTCCGGTGGTGGACGCGAAAGAGGAGGCGGGAGACTACACGCTGGTCGGGCCAGGGGTCAAGCTCAAGGTGGCATTCGCGGAGAACAAGCTCACGCTGACGGTCCCCGGTCAGCCTCCCTACCCTCTCGAGCGTCTTTCCGGGCGGCGCTATAAGCTTGCCGCCCCGGCCCCGGAGGGTTTCTTTGTCACATTCCGCGCGGTCAAAGATAAACCGGCGGAAACCGAGGCGTCCCTGGAACAGCCGAACGGCACCTTCCTCCTCAAAAAAGAGCGGTCCGGAACACCGGAAACGACGCCTGCGTTCGTCTCACCAATCACCGTGGAGGATCTGCTGTCGAAAATGGTGACAGCCGCCGGCGGTGAGGCGGTTCTGCGCCGCCACCGAACGTTCGCGGCGAAAAGCCGCGCGACCCTCGAAAATCAAGGACTGACCGCGGAGGTTGAGACCATTGCTGAGTATCCAAACCGCCGCGAGCAAAAGACAAAACTGCTCGCCCTGGGAACCAAGGTGATCGGAACGGTGCGGGATCACTTCGATGGCATGTCCGGCGCCTTTGAGTCCGACTTCACGCCAAGCAGCGAGTACTCCGGACCCGCGCTGGCTGATACTGCACTCCAGAGTTATCTGCAGCCGCTCCTGGACGTCCGGAAACTTTTCCCCGGCCTGCGAATCACGCGCAAGAGCACCGTGGGAGACGAGGAGGTTCTGGTGCTCGAAAAGAGACCCGCTCTGGGCAGTCCGATCCTGGAATACGTTTCGACCCGGTCGTACCGGGTGCTCCGGCGCGACCTGACCACGGGACCGGATCAGTCCCGAATGTCGCCACCGCAAACGCGCACTGAGGTCTACAGCGATTTTCGGACCGTGGATGGTGAAACTCTCCCATTCCGAACCGTGACCAAAACCGCAAGCATCGGCACCCAGGTGGAGACACTAATGACGGTGGCTTTCAACGTGCCGGTTCCCCCCGGCACCTTCGCTCCGGGGAAGGAGACGGCAAAGCGCGCGCCGAAGTAAACCCTCGGAGCGTTCGAACCGTTTCGGGATCAAGGAGAGTGAAGACGTCATGGCGCAGCACGAGGGCCGAGCCGCCGTTCTGTCGGCGGCGGGAAAAGACGCGGAGATCATTGACATCATTCTGGACCCGCCGGGTCCAAATGAGGTGCTGGTCAAGCTGGTGGCATCCGGGGTCTGCCATACGGACCTGACAGTAAAAAACCAGAACGGCAGCGGCATGGCCTTTCCCATCGTGCTGGGCCATGAGGGAGCGGGCCATATCGAGGCGGTGGGCGAGGGGGTGACACATCTGGCGGTCGGTGATCCCGTGGTCATTGCGTATCGCGCGCCCTGCGAACAGTGCCCCTCCTGCCGACGGGGCGACCCTCGTCACTGTTACATGGCGCTGCGTCCCCAGCCGCGCATCCACCGAAAGTCAGACGGGGCGATCTGCTCGCAGGTGCTGCGCTGCGGGACCTTCGCCACCCGCACCATCGTTCACAGCAAGGCCGCTATCAAGATGCCCGCCGAGATGCCGCTCGATAAAGCCTGCCTGATCGCCTGCGGCGTAGTCACCGGGGTCGGTGCGGCCATGAATACCACCCCGGTCTTCGCCGGGTCTCGCGTGGCGGTGATCGGGTGCGGCGGTGTCGGACTTTCCGTGATCCAGGGCGCGAAGCTGCAGCATGCGCGGCAGATCATCGCCGTGGATGTGAACCCGGTCAAGCTGGACTGGGCCAGGGGCTTTGGGGCAACACATGTGGTGAACGCCCGCGAGGGCGATCCGGTCGCTCAGGTGCGCAGTCTGACTGAGGATGGCTGGGACGGCGGTGTCGAGTTTTCCTTCGAGGCGACGGGCATTCCCGGATGCATCGAGCAGGCCGTCAGGATGCTCTCGTACGGCGGAACGGCCACCACCATCGGCTTCCCCGCCGTGGACGATGCCGTGACCCTGAACCTGGGCGATACGGCAACCGGCGTCTACTGGAACAAGGCCGGGGTGCGCGTCTGTCACTGCGGCGACGCCCTTCCTTCCCACGACTTCCCCCTTCTGGCTCAGCTTTACCTGGAAGGAAAGCTCGAACTGGACCGAATGATCACTCAGGAGATCGAACTGGGAGATGTCGAGGCGGCTTTTCACAAAATGGAAGAGGGAAATGTCATCCGTTCCGTCATCCGGTTCTGACGCGTTCTGAGGCGAACCCAAAACGATACAATAATGGCATGAGGCAAACCAACGAAACGTCGTGCCGGACGCTCACGTCCGATGAGGTCATGGCGAAGCTTGCGGCGGGCGAGGAGATCTTCATTGTGGACGTGCGCGAGCCGAGACCCTTTCTGGCGCGGCACATCCCCGATGCGATCCACCTGCCCGCCGATGATTTCGCGGATCGTTACACGCGAGAACTCGACGCGGACGATGCGGTGATCCTCGTTTGTGAGCACGGACGCAACAGCGAGGCGGCGGTTAAATTCCTCCTCAGCCAGGGCTTCACGAATGTCGCCTCGCTGCAGGGCGGAATGAATGCCTGGAATGGTCCGACCGAGGGAAGGGCCCCTGGGGCTTGACGCCGCGTGACAAAGACCGCTGGCGTCTCGATGGGCGGCGCGCGCTGGTCACCGGTGGCACCAAAGGCATCGGGTGGGCAACTGCTGAAGAGCTGCTGTCTCTTGGCGCGACCGTGACCATTGCGGCGCGCGGCGACGCGGATGTCTCCGCGCGGCTTGCGCGGGAGACCCCGGGAGCGCTTTTTGGAATCGCCGCCGATGTTTCAACCCCGGAGGGACGCCGCGCGGCTCTTTGTCATGCCGTGGAACAGATGGGCGGGCTGGATATTCTGGTCAATAACGCGGGGACGAACCTGCGCAAATCATCGCTGGAGTACACGCCCGAAGAGTTTGCCTTCCTGATGGACACGAACCTCGTTTCCGCCTGGGAGCTTTCACGCCTGGCGCACCCGTATTTGAAAGCATCCGCGCAGGCTGTCGGCGATGCCAGCATTGTGAATATAGGGTCCGTTGCTGGAAGCGCCGCAGTCGGTTCGGGTGCTCCCTATGCGATGACGAAGGCCGCAATGGACCAGATGACTCGGTATCTTGCCGTTGAGTGGGGGCCGCAGCGCATCCGCACCAATGCTGTCCTGCCCTGGTACACCCGCACGTTCCGCGTCTCGCCTTATCTGGATGCCCCCGACTTCACCGAGAAAGTTCTGAGGAGGACGCCGCTGGGACGAGTCGCCGAATCCGAGGACATTTCGGGGGTGGTCGCATTCCTCTGCCTGGCTCCTGCGCGCTACGTGACCGGTCAGACCCTCGCCGCCGATGGCGGCTTTCTCGCCCATGGTTTCGGCTTCGAGACAGATCAGTAGAACAGTGCACCCATGACACAACGACAAAACGATGCGCAGTCCCGGCAGCCCAAAAGCGCTGCTGGTCAGGAACCGTCCCGTGCCAAGCTGAGCTGGAACGTTCGCAAGGGTCAGGCAACCGAGGACGAACGCCTGCTGGAGACGGCCCTGCCCGGCACCCCGGAGTTCGTCCATACGGACCCCTGGCGGATCCTGCGCATTCAATCCGAGTTTGTGGAAGGCTTCGATGCTCTTGCCGCACTTGGCCCCGCCGTCACCTTGTTTGGATCTGCGCGGACACCGGAAACGGATCCGATGTACCAGGCTGCTTATGAGACCGCCCGCCTGATCGGCGAGACCGGGATGGCGATCATTACCGGCGGCGGGCCGGGGATCATGGAGGCCGCTAATCGGGGCGCGAGGGCCGCTCAGACAACCTCCGTGGGCCTGAATATCGAGCTGCCGTTTGAGCAGCACATAAACCGTTATGTGGACATCTCCGTGGAGTTCCGCTACTTTTTCGTTCGAAAAACAGTCCTTATCAAGTATGCGCAGGCTTTTGTCATCTTTCCGGGCGGGTTCGGAACGATGGACGAACTGTTCGAGGCGTTGACGCTGATACAGACGGGAAAAATCAAAAACTTCCCGGTGATCCTCTTTGGGGAATCGTATTGGAAGGGCTTTCTGGACTGGGCGCGCCAGACGCTGCTCGCCGAGGGCAAGATCAGCGAAGAGGATCTATTGCTGCTGAACACGACCGACGATCCGGAGCGGGTCCGGGACTTGATCCTTGAGGCGACCCACGAAAAAGGACCACGGCGGGCGCAGGAAGCACGGGCGCAGGCGAACACCCGCCGCGTCTATGCTGCCCCGGGCGACTGGTAGGGGGCAAACCGGTCGCCGCTGGGCATCCCATTATTTCGATGCTGCCCCGATCGTTTCCTCAGCGGCGTTGCGAAGGCTTTGAAGAAAGTCGGCCTTTTCCTTCTCTTCATCTGGCACCACACGGTTGCGCTTCTCGACCTCTTGGTTCGCCTCCGCGATGCTGCGAAGGAGAAACTGGAGATACTTCGGCAGGTCGCCCGCATAGCGTGGCAGGTAAAAGACCACCAGGCGATCCCCTCGAAACTCGATCGGCGGCTTGCCGGCGTACTCCGCGGCATCGTAGACCGCCTGTAACTCCAGAAACCACTCCCGCCCCGGGTCTCGCGTCAATCGGACGTAAAAACCGTAGGTCCCCTGATAGGCATCGTCGTTCTCTAATTGGTCCGTCTCGACCCCTGCGATCTGTGCCGTTGGGATAATCTCAGCCATGTTTGCTCCCGCGCCGTGCCTGACGGCATTCGCTGTTGAAATGCGACTCTAGAGAAGTTCTTTACCCAGGAGTCCGTTCTCCTCCTCTAATTAAGAAAAACAAAGAAAGTTAATCAAACCCTTGATTTTATCAATACACCGGACCCATAATATTATGTATGTTGAAAACACCGCGACGATTGACTTTTTGCCCGGCCTGTGACTCCCCGCTGGAGGTCACCGAACTGACCTGCACCGGATGCCACACCCGGCTTCAGGGGGTCTTCCCTCCGGTCGCGCTCGCCCGCATCGCGCCTGAACACCAGCAGTTCATCGAAATCTTTGTTCGGTCGCGCGGCATCATCCGCGAGGTCGAGCGGGAGCTAGGTATCTCTTACCCCACCGTTCGTGCCCGCTTGGACGCCGCAGTCGCCGCCCTCGAGATAGCCTCCGCGCCGGTTCCATTGCCTGCGCCACTTCCGCTTCTGCAGGGTCCCGCCGCGAACGAACCGCATCGGCGGGAGATATTACGTCAGGTATCCACGGGCGAGCTTGCCCCGGCGGAGGCGGCGGAGCGGCTTCGGACGCTCTGACTGCTGCCTTCCTTGTCGTTACACCCCAATCGTCACTGTCCAGCCCACCGAAGAAAAGGAAACTGTTATGCCGGAACCTACAGAAAGCGGCGCGGCCTCACGCGAAGAAAATCTGCTGATCCTGAAAATGCTGCAGGACGGCACGATCAGTGCGGATCAGGCGGCGGAACTCCTCCAGGCCGTCAATACGCGCCCCTCGTCTGCTCCCGCCCCGCCCACCCCGCCTGCCCCCTCCGTTCCACTGCCACCCGTGAGCGACGCCTCGTTCCCGACCCCCGCTCTCTCCGCGTCGGAGGCGGACGGGGAGGTCTTCAGCCGGGCGCGGGCGAAGATCGCCGCGGCGCGAGAGCGCGTCGCCGGAGTGCAGGAGCAGCTTGCCGCCGCGGAAGAGAAAATCGAGCAGGCCAAAGATTCGCCCAATCCGTGGGAGCAGGTCGCGGAGGCGCTGAAAGATGTCCCCGGTGCACGATCAGTCACCGAAGCTCTGCGGGGAATTGATCCCGGTCGGATCGCGGCAAACGCCCGCCGCCAGGCGCGGCGGGTCGCCCGGTCCATGCGGTCGTCTATCGAGGATATCAGTTCTGATTTCAACGACACGATCTCCGAACAGCTTCAGGGAGAGCCGCAGTTGACCGCCCCGCGAGAGACCACGGCGGTTATCCCCGCCGGTGGCATGCTCCGTGTACGGAACACGATCGGCGACATCGAGGTCATCGGATCGGACGTTCCCGAGGCGCGCGCCGCTGGCGTCCTCAAGATCTGGGCAACGGACCGCGCGGCGGCGGAAGCGCTGGCTAACGACATCAAACTGGTCGTTGAGGACGGCGGCGAGGGGCCGACGATCCGCGTGGAGCATCCTCCGAAGGTACGGCGGGTCTCGCTGGATCTCAAGGTGTTCGTGCCGCAGAGCGGCGTGCGCGTCTCGCTGCTTAGCCCGTCCGGCGATGTGACCGTGCGAAACCTGAAAAACAGCGGTGTCGTGCTCGCGACCCAGAGCGGAGATGCCCGCGCGTCAGAGATCATGGGCGATGTGGCGGCGGAGACCGCGAGTGGTGATATTGCTATCGAGGGCATCGTTGGGAATATCGCCGCGTCGAGCGCGAGCGGTGACATCAAGGCGCTGAGGGTCTCCGGGCAGAACTTCCGGGCCATCACCCAGAGCGGAGATGTCTCTCTCAGCGAATCCACCGTTCCCGTTGTCGCCGTCGAGACCGTTAGTGGAGATGCCTCACTCAAGGCAGTGACCGGGCGGACGCTCAAAATGCGGGCCGTCTCCGGCGATGCCCACGCCGAGGATGTCGCGTTCGATCTGGATACCCACCTGGACACCGTCAGCGGTTACATTTCGCTCGCGCTGCGTGGCCCGCTGAAAGCGGGGAGCGTCCATCTCCAAACGGTATCTGGTGATGCCGAACTGAAGCTCCCCCGCGAAACCAGTGCATCGTTGGAGGTGACCACCAAGGGCGGCGACGTCAAGGGCAGGGTTCTTGCACCCGACAATAAGACGGAAAAAGAGCTGTCCGGGTCTGGAATGGTCAGCCTTTCGGAGGCGATCGGAGTGGGGGAAGGCGCAAAGATCACCCTGTCATCCGTTTCCGGTGACCTGGAGATCACTCAGGAGTCGCCGGTGATCGAGCTGGGCTAGGGGCGAGGGCCGAGCGGGCGGCCTCAGTCTGCGCCGCCCGCTTGGTCACGCCGACCCCCCGTCCCAAAACAGCGCCCGCCGTATCCAGGACCTCCACCGTGAACTGATGATCGTGACCGCCCCCTTCCTCGGAGATCGTGCGGTAGCGGGGGAGTCCCTTTCCTTCACTCTGAAGGCGCATCTGCAGGGTCGTTTTAGCGTCGGGGGCGGGGGGGGCGGCGGCCACCGCGGCAAGGGGTCCCGCCAGTGTTTCGCGAAGGAACTGCTGCGTTGCCGCCTCACCGTGGTCGAGAAACAGCGCGCCGACCAGCGCTTCGTAGGCATCCGCGAGGAGGCCGTCGTGGGTATGGCGTCCGGCCCGCCGCTCGCCGTTGCCGACCACCAGAAGGTCGGGGACACCGATACCCTGTGCCGCCAGTGCCAGAGTCTCTCGGCGGATGATTGCGACACGGGCGCGGGATAGTGTCCCCTCGTCCGTGTCGGGTGGCAGGGCGTCCAGCAGGAATCGCGCAACAAAAGCGCCTACCAGCGCATCGCCGAGAAACTCCAGGCGCTCACTGCTCTCGGAGACCGAAGCCGCCGCAGACTTATGGGTCAGCGCGGCGGCAAGGCGGGGGGAGGCGGGGTCGAATCCCAGGCGCTCGGCGAAAGCGCGGACAGCCTCCCGGGAGGGACGCACGATCTCGGAAGTCAATCCTGCAGGTCGCGCACCGAGTCCGCGATTCGGGCCAGACCTTTTTCAATCGCCGCCATCGAAGTCGCGTAGCTCAAGCGGACATAATCTCCCGCCCCAAACCCGCTCCCCGGAACCACGGCGACCTGCGCGACGGTCAGCAGGTACTCTGCGAAGTCGTCACTGCTCCGGATGGTCTTCCCGCCACTTTTCGGCGTCTTGCCGAAAAGGGCGGACACATTGGGGAACACGTAAAACGCGCCCTGAGGGTTGATACAGGTGATCCCGGGGATCGCGTTCAGTCCCGCGACAATTACCTGCCGTCGCCGGTCAAATTCGGCGACCCAGTCGCCAAGGAACTCCTGTGGCCCGGTCAGCGCCGCCACTGCCGCGTACTGTGCGATTGAGGTCGGGTTGCTCGTCACGGAGTCCTGAATCCGTCCCATCGCGGAGATGATCTCGGCTTCGCCCGCCGCGTACCCGATGCGCCAGCCTGTCATCGAGTAGGTCTTCGAGACGCCATTTACCGTGATGGTCCGTTTTTTGATCTCATCACCCAGTGAGGCGATCGAGAGTGGCACGTTCCCATCGTAAACGATCTTCTCGTAGATCTCGTCGGAAATAACATAAAAATCGTGCTCAACCGCGAGCGCCGCGAGCGCCTCAATAGTTTCACGGGGCCACATCGCACCGGTGGGATTCGACGGGGAATTCAGCACCACGGCTTTCGTGCGCGGCGTGATCGCCCTGCGCAGCTGCTCGATGGTTGGTGCGAAGCCGCTGGCATCCGTGGTTTCGATCAAGATCGGGGTAGCATCGGCGAGCTTCACCTGCTCCGGATACGACACCCAGTAGGGTGCGGGGATAATCACCTCATCGCCCGCTTCGCAAAGTGCCTGAAAAACGTTGTACAGCGAGTGCTTTCCGCCGCAAGAGACAATCACATTGGCGGGTCCATAGGTCAGCCCGCTGTCTGACTGTAGCTTCTCGACAATCGCCTTTTTCAGGGCAGGTATTCCCGCACTTGGCGTGTACTTGGTGAACCCTTTCGCCAGCGCGTCCACGGCTGCCTCTTTGATATGATCGGGCGTGTCGAAGTCCGGTTCCCCCGCCCCAAACCCGACCACATCCACGCCGTCGGCTTTAAGCTGGCTGGCCTTTGCGGTGATCGCGAGCGTCGGCGATGGTAACGCATTTTTGGCGCGACGGGAAAGTGGGGAAGCGGAAATCGGCTCTGCAACAGCAAGCGAAGCGGCATCAGTGGTAAGGGTCATCGTCTAAAAACCTCGGTCAGGCATTGGGCCTTTAGTATAACGCGCCGGTCGGGGCAGGTCAACGTTGGGCACTACGCCGAAGGTGGCTTCCCAGCGAGAAGGGCTGTTTCGCTTGTCCGACTTTTCACTCGCTCCCTGCATCGTCTACCCTCCTTCTCGCGATTATACCTATAAGGAGATACACCAGGGTGGGACGGCGACTGCCTTGAAACAGCCTGCCTCGTGAGATACACTGAGCGTCGGTGTTCCGAAACAAACGACAATAAGTCTTTGGAAAGCACAGGATTTTACGACGATGGCAGAGAACGGCGGCGGCAACGGAACGAACGGCAGCGGCGGAGGAGTACCCACCCTGACGCTCGCAAGCGGAAATGGCACGGACGGCACGACGCAGAAAGCGACGTGGCGCAGTAAAGTTGGGCTTGCCGAGATGCTCAAAGGCGGCGTTATCATGGACGTGATCAACGTCGAGCAAGCTGTCATCGCGGAGGAGGCTGGGGCGGTGGCGGTCATGGCGCTGGAGCGTGTCCCCGCCGACATTCGCAAGCATGGCGGGGTCGCCCGCATGAGCGACCCGAAGATGATCAAAGAGATCATGGACACGGTCACGATCCCCGTCATGGCGAAGGCGCGAATCGGGCACATCGTCGAGGCGCGAATCCTCGAAGCGATGGGGGTGGACTTCATTGACGAGAGCGAGGTCCTGACTCCCGCCGATGAGCAGTTTCACCTCAGCAAGCACGATTATCGCGTCCCGTTTGTCTGTGGCTGTCGTGACCTTGGCGAGGCACTGCGGCGTATCGGCGAAGGCGCGGCCCTGATCCGCACCAAGGGCGAAGCGGGAACCGGTAACGTCGTGGAAGCGGTCCGGCACATGCGTTCTTTGCTGGGAGGCATCCGCCGAATCCGTTCCATGGATGAAGCGGAACTGATGACGGAGGCCAAGAACCTGCAGGCCCCCTACGAGCTGGTCTTGGAAGTAGCCAGGACTGGAAAGCTGCCCGTGCCCAACTTTTCGGCGGGCGGCGTCGCCACCCCCGCGGATGCCGCACTAATGATGACCCTCGGCGCGGAAACGGTCTTCGTCGGGTCGGGCATCTTCAAGTCTGGGGACCCCGCCGAGCGTGCCAAGCGCATGGTGGACGCGGTCACCCACTACAATAACTACGAGAAGCTGGTGGAGATCAGCGCTGACCTGGGCGAACCGATGGTCGGTATTGACATCCGGATGCTGCCGGAGAACGAGCTTCTCGCAACTCGCGGCTGGTAGCCCCGGTCCGGAAAGACCCCACGGGGAGGGGCGGCGCAGAGCCTGCGTCGCCCCTTGCCGTGTCACGACGGATGAAGGCAAGTGATGGAAACTCTCTCAAAAAAGCCTCGCGTGGGAATACTTGCGCTGCAGGGGGATTACGAATCGCACCGCAAAGCGGTCGAGGCGGCAGGCGGCGATCCTGTCTTCATTAAAACCCCGGAGGCCATAGAGGGGATTGATGCTTTGATCCTGCCTGGTGGCGAAAGCACGGTTATCGGCAAGCTGATGATCCGGTACGGAATGGACATGGCGATCTCGGCAGCCGCTGCGGGGGGAATGCCCATTTACGGGACGTGCGCGGGAATGATCCTGCTGGCAAAGCGGATCGAAAGCGGCGCGATGCGTGGCGGTCAGCCGACACTCGGCCTGATGGATATTGCGGTCGCCCGCAACGCCTTCGGGCGTCAGGTGGACAGCTTCGAAACAGAGATCGAAACGCTCCTTGAAGCCGCCGAAGGGGATGGCGTGATCACGGTGCGCGGCGTCTTCATCCGGGCGCCGTACATCACCGAGGCCGGCCCGGAGGTGCGAGTTCTTGCGCATTACCAGGGCAAGATCGTTCTGGCGCAACAGGGAAATCTCCTGGCTTCTGCCTTTCACCCCGAACTGACGGGAGACCTGCGGGTCCACCGCTATTTTCTGAAGAGTATTCCCCACTGACGGGTGCGAAACAGGAAATAATGACGATCCCTCGAAATAATACCCGGACAAACCTTTGGACTCGCGTCGGTGATGATGCCCGTGGGTACACCAGAAAAAGCAAATGGTTCTCCTGTGATTAAACGGCTGATAGCTCTGGGGGTCTTTGCGCTCGTCTGTGGCGCCGGAATGCGCTTTTCCCGCAACCCGGCCCCTGTGCAGGCTGTCACGCCTGCCGCGCGGCTTACCGCCCCCCAGGACCAGTCCGGAGACGGCAAGCCGCGCTGGGAGCCGCTGTGGACCCGTCCTGCCCCCGGATTGACCCTCGCCAGTGTTGCTGCGGATGGGACTTCCGTGGCCTGGATTGACAGAAAACGGTCGGTTCGCCGACTGGATTCAGTCACCGGAAACACGGTCTGGCAGACCGAACCGTTGCCGGGAATGTCCCACCTTGTGGCGGTACCCGGCGGCGATGTTCTGGTCTATTCCCCGTTAAATCGGCTACGCCCTGTGATTCGTGTTCTCGACCGAAACAAAGGCGCGAAGGCCGGGGCAGTGTACCCGCTGAACGGCGCTGTCTGGTCCGTAGCGGCTGCCGGGGGGGGCAGCGTGGCCTTTGTCGGCACCGGCCAGGGGACTATCTACACGCTTCCGATCCGCCGCGAATCCGGCGAACCGTTTCTTCGTCCTACCACCTGGACCGTCAACGGAATTCCCGAACAACTGGTCTCGACCGCCGACGGTTCCGTAACCTTCATCGGGGGATGGGGCAACAGCAATCTATCGTCCTGGCAGCCGACCCGTCCTACACTGCTGACGACAGCCTCCGTTCCGGCCTCATCTATCTGGCAGCAGGCGAAAATGGAGTCCTTCCGCACCGAGGGGCTTTGTTTTTCGGGGAACGGAACGACTGCGGTCGCTCTCTCCTCTCGTGGTCGGCGCGGTGAGGGCGCTCGACTGGATGTCTTCGACGGAGTTACCGGGAACCGTCTCTGGCAGGAGGATTTGAACGGATTCGGGGCGAAGGCGCGGGTCAGCCGAGATGGGCAATTTATCGCGGTGACCTATGCGCACCTTTCGGAGTACAACACCGGCAGGGTCACCGAACAAAAGTTATCGCTCTTTACCCGGGAGGGACGAAAGGTCTTTGGAGATCGCGGGGGGATTTATTTCTCGCCGGAGCTTGCGGCCCTCTCAGCGAACGGTTCGCGGATCACGGTGCAGAGTGGCCCCAGTACCCTGTTCACGCTGGATAACCGTGGCCGCTTCAAGTCCAAGCTGACCCTCCCCAAAGACCCCGTGACGGGTCAGCCTCTTCAGATTCGCCGCTGTGTCGCCACCGAGGACGGGCGCTTTCTTCTGATGATCCGCGGCGATGGCCTGATGACACTCTACAAAGCGACTGCATCATGAGCCGCGAAGCCGCCGTTTCGGACCTGTCCCGGGAGATCGTCGCCTTTATCGAGCGCGGGAGACCGGACGAAGCCCTCTTTAACCAGCTTGCACTCGCGGTTTTTGCGTACCAGCACGAATGGAACGCCCCCTACAGACGGTTTTGCGATGGGCGCGATGCCGGGCCGGGTTCCGTGACCCACTGGTCGGAGATCCCGCCCGCACCCGCTGCCGCCTTCAAGCGGTTCGCGCTCACCTCGGCACCGGAAGCGGACTGCGAGCCGAAACGCGGCGGACGTATTTTTCACTCCTCCGGGACCACGGGCAGCGAAACCAGCCGCCACTTTTTGGATGCCACCGCACTAGGCGTCTACCGAGCCTCACTAAAAGCGGGGTACCGGCGTTTCGTGCCGAACCCGCCGGTCGAAACCCTTGCTTTCATGCCTCCGGTTGCTGAAGCCCCAAACTCCTCCCTCTCGTTTATGTTGGACGCCTTGGGCGCTACGTTCCACTGGGAAGAAAGCCCTGGGGACACCGACTGGATCACGAGAGTCGGACACGAGCTTCAGAACCGGAGTGAGCAGGTGACACTCTTCGGAACCGCCTTCGCATGGGTCCACTTCTTCGATGCCATACCGGATCGGTTCTCCCTTCCTGGCGGCAGCGTAGCGATTGAAACCGGCGGGTTCAAAGGGAGATCGCGCGAGGTGAGCCGCGACGAGCTATACGAGCTGTTCCAGGAGAGGCTTGGCATTCCTGCGTCTCACTGCCTTTCCGAGTATGGGATGAGCGAGATGACCTCACAGTTTTATGACTCGTCGCTGGTGGATCATCTTGCAGGGCGGTCGCGACCCGCGCGAAAAGTGGCTCCATTCTGGCTGAAGACACGGATCTTTGACCCTGTCACAGCCAAAGAGGCCCTGCCGGGAGTGCCTGGTCTGCTCGCACATTACGACCTTGCCAACCTGAATTCGGTGCTGGCAATCCAGACTGAGGACCTCGGTCAGGCCACGGAGGACGCAGAGGGCTTCGTGCTGCTAGGTCGTGCTCCTGGCGCGATCCTCCGGGGCTGCTCGCTGACGGCGGAAGACAGGATGGGTTAGGGTAGACCCACCTCGCACGCTCGTGCGAGGTGGGTCAGGCTGCGTTCGAGATCCTACCGAAGCTGCCGTGTGGCATCCAGAGACTCTTCCCGGCTGCCGGGATTGACAGGCCTTGTCGGCAGAACATCCCCGTCATTGTCTCCCTCATCCAGAGGCGAGGAGGAATCGCGGGCTTCAAGCCCCGGGTCGTGGGCGGCCTCCGGCTCCTCGATCTGGAATCCCTGCGCCCCGATATCCTGAGGAAGATGGGTCGCGGTGCCCCGATCCAGTCCGGTGACCGTCCCGGACAGATCCGTGCCTCGATGTGAGTCCGACAGGCCTCCGAAGGACTCTTGGTCGTCCATGCCGGCGTTTGGGTCGGGGTCCGTCTCGCCCATCGAATCCTCGAAATCCTGGCGGGTCATGTACGAAGCATCGTCGGCATCGGTCGGGGCGCTCTGGTCCCGCGCATCACTGCCAAGTCCGTGAAGGGTCGGCACCCTCTCCTCCATGGTCGGCTGATGCTTGTGCGGGAAGGTGAGGGCTTCCTCGACATCAATCTGCCGGTTGCCGCCGCGCGTTAGCTCTCCGACCCTTACGCTGTCCTGCGAGATGTTTTCTCGAACATCAACGATGTCGGAAAGTGCAGTCACCTCATCATCATTTTCCAGCAAAGGATGATGACTGCTCGGCATGTCGGTCGGAAGGAGGCCCGCTGCCTCGGCGAATTCTTCGTTGTAGTTTTGTCCCATGGGAATGTTCTCCTGCTCCAGGCAAAGTATGGGGTTGTGGTCCTAACGAAAGTGTACCCGTGACTTGGCCTGCTTACGCCCTGCCCGGAGGTGGGTACGCTTTGCGTCGGAGGAACGCGTCATGACAGGAATGCTGGACGGCAAGGTCGCTCTGATAACCGGGGCATCTAGCGGGATCGGTCGGGGGGCGGCCCTCCGACTAGCAAAAGAGGGGGCGAGAGTCCTTCTCGCCGATATGCAGGACGAGGAGGGAGAGTCCCTGCGGCGGGAGATCGAGCAGGAAGGCGGAATTGCGGCTTATGCCCACTGTGATGTCTCCCAGGACGAGGAAGTCCGCCAGGCTGTTCAAACCGCCGTGAAGCGCTTTGGAAGGCTCGACACCGTCCTCGCGAACGCGGGGATCAACGGCGTCTGGGCACCTATCGAGGAGCTGACACCGGTGGAGTGGGACAAAACCATCGCAATCAATCTGCGCGGCACGTTCCTGACGCTCCATCATGCGATCCCGCACCTTCGTTCTGCTGGTGGGGGGAGCATTCTTATCACCAGCAGTGTGAACGGAAATCGAACGTTTTCCAGCGCCGGAGCATCGGCTTACAGCACCAGCAAGGCGGGCCAGGTCGCCTTCATGAAGATGGCCGCTCTGGAGTTAGGGCGCTACAACATCCGCGTCAATGCCATCTGTCCAGGCGCGATCCACACCAACATCGGCAAAAGCACGACAAAGCGGGATACCGAAGAGGTCGAGGTGAAAGCGGACATCGAGATGACCGACTTTCTAAACGAGGGGCAGGGAGAACCGCAGGATGTCGCGGATGTCTGCCTGTTTCTGGCGTCGGATTTGTCGAGGCATGTTTCCGGCGTCGAGATCTATGTGGATGGTGGCGCATCGCTGCTGAAGTAGTGCGGCAAAAGTGGTAAAACAAGAGGCGTTATGGCATCAGAACCTTCTCAATCTACCAAGTCTATTCACGTCCTTTTTGTCTGTCTCGGCAATATCTGCCGCTCCCCGATGGCGGAGGCTGTCCTGCGGCACAAAGTGGCCGAGGCCGGTCTTTCAGACCGCATCCGGGTGGATTCCGCTGGGACGGGGGACTGGCACCTTGGCAGTCCCCCGCACAAAGGGACCCGCCGTATCCTTGAGGAGTACGGCATCTCTTCGGAGGGGATTGCGGCCCGCCAGATCATCCCCTCCGATCTCGAGACATTCGACTACGTTCTGACGATGGACGACGCCAATCTTGTCGCGGTCCGAGACCTCGCCGCCACTCCCCGCGCCACGGTGCGCCCGCTTCTGGAGTTCTCGCCGGAACTGGGCGTCGCGGAGGTCCCGGATCCTTACTACAAAGGCGGTTTTTCTGAGGTCTACGACCTGATTGACGCTGCCTGCGACAAACTCCTCGCCACTATCCGCTCCGAACACCATCTTTAAAACGATCGGAACCGCCCAGGAAGAAGCTGCCATGGAAGAATTGCTCGCGATGGGAGATCGAGTCGCCCCCTTCACGCTGCCGGTTAGCAGCAGCGGTGCCACGGTTTTGTCGAGCGACATCCTCGGCATACGCCGTGTCCTGCTGCTGGTTGCCGGGAGAGCGGAGGAAGCGGAGGTCCGCGCGGTGCAGACATGGCTGCGCACTGCTGCCGCCCAAGCTGCGGAACTGAACGAACGCGATGTCACGGTGATGGTGGTTACCGACGATCCCGAAGCGATAACAGGGGGGCAGGAACTGCCCGCTCCCACCTTTCAGGTGCTCCGTGACGCGTACCGCGAGGAAACACTCCGCCTCGGCGGCGCCCCGGCGTTTTACCTCATTGGCAAGGACGGCACTATCAAGGCCGCTGAGCGCACCTTACCACCAGTTGCGGAACTGTTGGCGCGGATTGACTCCATGCCAATGCGCCAGAGGGAGATGGGCAGTATCACCGAAGCGGGCCGGTAGCCATCTATAGAAGAAATGCTGCGACTACTCGATGGATACGATCTCGTAGTTTGCCTTGCCGCCCGGCGTATCCACCTGGAGCTTGTCCCCGACTTTGCAGCCCATGAGCGCTTTGCCCACCGGTGACAGCCCGGAGATCTTGTCGTTGGCGGGATCAGCCTCGAACGCTCCCACCAGGGTGTAAGTGATCAGGTCATCGTCGAAGTCCAGGTCCCGCAGTTTGACCGTCGAACCCATGCCGACGATGCCGCTTCCCGCTTCCGCTTCGTCCACAAGGCGGGCACGGTCCAGCGCCATCTGCAGGTCCGCGATGCGTCCGGCGATGAAGCCCTGCTGCCGCTTGGCATCCTGATAATCAAAATTCTCGGAAAGGTCGCCCAGTGCGCGGGCGTCGCGGATGCGGTCCGAGAGTGCAGGCATCTCGACGCTCCGCAGTCGTTCCAACTCCACTTCGATCTTCTTCTTGCCGCTGGGGGTAAGTACGATATCCTCTGCCATAACCTTCGCCGTCGCCTCACTTTTCTCCGCCACTGAAGGGGATCCCACCGCACCACACGATAAACGAAACGCCCCGCAGACGGCGGGGCGGTGGCTTCTCGACTATGAAATTGCGCTTAGGGATCGTGTGTCGCGGGTTACTGAGGATTATACCAGAAGTGACAACCGCCGACGGAACCCAGACACACTCTCCGGAATATTTCACACTGCTGCTTGACACTCCTTGTGCATACTGGTATATTGATAGTTCGTGCCATGCTGCCAGAACCGTTTCACCGACCTGCTTGGCAGGAGTTCTGGAACGACTGGCCGTGTTCTCCCCAGGCCCGCCAGGAGGGGTCACAAACCTGTATGATTGAGATTCAGCACACGGCAAAGCGCGCCACTCACGCCGTCGCCATCCCCAATCTCGTCGAGCTTCAGCTTAACTCGTACCGTCAGTTTTTGGAGGACGGCCTCCGCGAACTATTCGAGTCTTTTTCGCCCATTTACGATTTCACGGGAACTACCGGTATTGAACTGGTGGATTTCACACTGGGTGAGCCAAAGTATACGCTGGGCGAATGCCGCTCCCGCGATGTTACTTTTGAGTCACCGATCAAGGCGAGAGTCCGCCTGATCAGCGCCGGACAGGAAGTTATCGAGTCCGAGGTCTACCTCGGCGACCTCCCGCTGATGACCGACAAAGGAACCTTTGTTGTCAATGGCGCGGAGCGCGTCGTCGTGTCTCAGCTTTCCCGGTCGGCGGGCATCTACTTCCGCGATCAGCTAGACCTGACGCTAAACTGGCAGTTTTTTGCTACCCTGATCCCAAGTGAGGGACCCTGGGTGGACATCGAGACCGACTCCAGCGACGCGATCACGGTCCGCATCGGTCAGAACAAGAAGTTTGCCATCACCACCCTGCTGCGCGCTCTGCACCTATTCCCGGTCGCATCGCCGAGCGGTATCTTCACGGTCGCTTACTCGGAGCTTGTCGGCAAGACCCTTGCGGAGCCGGTGGTTGACCCCGTGACCGGCGAGGTACTGCTGGATGCCGGGACTTTTGTGGATCAGGATAAATTCCGAACGACCACCCGCGCCCTGGGGGGCGAAGAGGCGGTCCGTTTCCTCAAGGCCAAGGTGAGCGTTGAATCCGTCGCCGTGGAAACGGATGAGCAGATCCTGGAGCGGTTCGGTCAGCACGTCACCCTGGAGGCTCCCGATACAGAGTCCCTGACCGGCAAGTATGCGGTATCCGATATCTTCGATGGCGCAGGCAAACTGCTGATCCCGGCTTTCTCGCGAATCGAGAAGGAAACCGCGAAGCGGATCGCGGGCATCGAGCTTGCCAGCATCGAAGTCTTGGAAGTTCCACGCTATATCGCCGCTACCCTGGAGATGGAGGACCCGAAGGTCGTGGATCGGCACACGGCGATCCTGGACATCTACCACAAGATCCGTCCCGGTGACCCGGCGACCGCGGAATCCGCGCGGTCGCTGATGCAGTCCATGTTCTTCGATTCCCGGCGCTATGATCTTGCCAAGGTGGGACGGCACAAGATCAACAAGAAGCTTGGTTTGTCGCTGCCTCTGGAAGTGCGTGCCCTGACCAAGGACGACCTGGTGGCCGTGGTCGAGTACATTATGGGGCTGGCCCGTGTCAACACGAACACCGGCGATGTCACCGATGAGGACCGACTGCACTACACCACGGACGACATTGACCACCTGGAGAACAAGCGCGTCCGCTCTGTCGGCGAGCTTTTGTATTCGCAGCTTCGAATGGGCTTCCTCCGCATGGAGAAGGTCGCTAAGGAGCGCATGACGTCGCTCGACCACGAGAACATCATTCCGCAGGTCGTTCTTTCGGTCAAGCCGATCTCGGCTGCGATCAAGTCCTTCTTCGGGTCGTCTCAGTTGTCGCAGTTCATGGACCAGACCAACCCGCTCGCGGAGCTGACGCACAAGCGGCGTCTGTCCGCACTGGGGCCGGGCGGTCTGTCCCGGCAGTCGGCAAAGCTGGAGGTCCGCGACGTTCACCACTCGCACTATGGGCGTATCTGCCCCATCGAGACGCCGGAAGGACCGAACATCGGTCTGATCGGCTCGATGGCGGTGCATGCCCGCGTGGACCCCTTCGGCTTTCTGGAATCACCGTACCGGCGTGTCATTGAAGGCAAGGTGACCGACGAGATTGACTGGCTGCCCGCGGACAACGAGCACTACCATCGCATCGCCCCCGCGAACGCGCGTCTTGAACTCGGGGAGGACCGCCAGCCGGTCGAGGACGAAAAGGGCTGGTACTCGTTCGCGGAGCGTAACGTTCAGGTACGCCACAACAACGAGTATCCCACGGTCCCGGTCGGCCAGGTGGATTACATGGACGTTTCGCCGCAGCAGCTTGTTTCGGTTGCGACCGCGATGATCCCGTTCCTGGAAAACGACGATGCCAACCGCGCCCTGATGGGGGCGAACATGCAGCGTCAGGCGGTTCCGACGCTTCGCCCGGATGCCCCGCTGGTTCGCACCGGTATCGAGAAGCGGGCAGCCGTGGACTCCGGCGCTGTGATTGTCGCCAAGCGCGGGGGACGTGTGCGCAAGGTGACGGCGGAAGAGATCGTGATTGAGTCTTCGACGGGCCGGATTGACGCCTACCCGCTGCTCAATATGATCCGCTCCAACCAGGCAACCTGTATTACGCAGCGACCCATTGTGACCAATGGTCAACGCGTCAAGCAGGGCCAGGTGCTCGCCGATGGCCCCTGCACGGACCAGGGTATTCTCTCCCTGGGACAAAACGTCCTGGTCGCCTTCATGCCGTGGAACGGTTATAACTACGAGGACGCGATCCTCCTTTCCCAGCGGCTCGTGAAGGATGACGTGTTCACATCCATCCATATCGAGAAATACGAGCTGGAGGCACGCGACACCAAGCTCGGCCCCGAAGAGATGACGCGGGACATTCCCAACGTTGGCGAGGACGCACTGAAAGACCTGGACGAGGATGGCATCATTCGCGTTGGGGCCGAGGTCCGCGCGGACGATATTCTCGTTGGCAAGGTCGCGCCGAAGGGACAGGGCGAGCTTACCGCGGAAGAGCGGCTGATCATCGCCATCTTCGGCAAAAAGGCCGAAGAGACCCGCGATGTCTCCCTGCGCGTTCCACACGGCGAAAAAGGCAAGATCGTTGATGTGAAGGTGTTTTCGCGCTTCAAGTTCCGCTGCACGTCCTGTGAGCACACCTACAACTTCAGCAAGCGACCCGACAAGCTCGAATGCGAGCGGTGCGGCGGCGAACTGGACCGGCTGGCTCCGGATGAGCTTCAGGCAGGCGTAAATAAACTGGTGCGCGTCTACATCGCCCAGAAGCGAAAGGTGATGGAGGGCGACAAGATGGCGGGGCGTCACGGCAACAAGGGTGTCGTGTCCAAGATCCTGCCAGAAGCGGATATGCCGTTCCTCGCGGACGGAACGCCGGTGGATATTGTCCTCAACCCGCTCGGTGTGCCCTCTCGTATGAACATTGGACAGATCATGGAGACCCACCTTGGCATGGTGGCACGCGAGCTTGGCGCCGCTTACGTGGAGCCGATCTTCGAGGGTTCGACCGAGGAGGAGATTCTGGTCGAGATGCGCCGCTATGGTCTGCGTCGCCGACGGGACATGCTGCTGTCCTATGTGGCGCACGACCTCAAGCTGTTCGTCGAGTTCCCGGACATCGAAGACGAGCGAAATCAGACCATCGACGAACTGTTCCAGCCGCTGGGGGATGCCTTCCGGGCACTCAGCCCCCGTGAACTGGAGCGGATCTCGAGCATTCTGGCAGGGCCGACGGTCGTGCCCCAGGACACCGATGAGGACGCGGAAGTGGCGATCCCCGCCGACTTCCCGTTCGATTCGCTGCTGCAGACGGTCCGGGAGCGCGTTTACAAGCGGGTCGGGTTCCATGACACGACCTGTAAGTCGGATGTCTACGATGGTCGGACGGGTGACAAGTTCAACATGCCCGTGACTATCGGGCGCATCTACATGCTCAAACTTGCTCACCTGGTGGACGACAAGATCCACGCCCGCTCGACCGGTCCGTACTCGCTGGTTACCCAGCAGCCGCTTGGCGGCAAGGCCCAGTTCGGTGGTCAGCGCTTCGGGGAGATGGAAGTCTGGGCGCTGGAAGCGTATGGGGCGGCCTATACCCTCCAGGAGATCCTGACGATCAAGTCCGACGACGTCCTGGGACGCGTCAAGACCTATGAGTCCATCGTCAAGGGCGATGCGATGCTGGAACCGGGTGTTCCCGAGTCGTTCAAGATCCTGGTCAATGAGCTTCAGTCGCTCGGCCTGAAAGTGACCGTGGAAGACGCGGTCGGGGCGGAGATCGACCTGAAAGACAAAGACGAAGATTATATGGATGAGGAGTCGGCCCGCCGCCGCTCCGCACTCCGGCGCCTGGAACCGGAAGAGCCTTTGCTCGACTAGCCAATCTTCCCCTGGGTCAGAGACAGGGCTTCGGGTCTGGGGGAAATC
This sequence comes from Armatimonadota bacterium, assembly GCA_014380815.1. Taxonomy (GTDB): domain Bacteria; phylum Armatimonadota; class Armatimonadia; order Armatimonadales; family Armatimonadaceae; genus JACMJB01. The sequence continues at coordinate 30 of JACMJB010000463.1, read as the reverse complement.
CTCCGGACCCTGAGTCCTGCTGTCTGCTGT
>JACMJB010000462.1 GCA_014380815.1 Armatimonadota bacterium | reverse complement strand
GCTGCCTTCGACTACGACCGGGACACGGGCGCGCTGACGGAGGAGCGAACCTTCGCGACCGTTCCCGACCACGAAGCGCCCCCAGACGGCCTGACCGTGGACGCGGGGGGCTTTGTCTGGTCCGCGCGGTACGGCGGTGGGGAGATCGCCCGCTACCGCTCTGATGGCACTGAAGAGCGGCGTATTGCCCTCCCCGGCGCGAAAAATATTACCAGCCTTGCCTTCGGGGGCGAGAATTACGAGGACCTCTATGTCACCACGGCGGGCGCTGAGGACCGGGAAAAGAACGGGGTGTCTGCCGGGGCGCTGTTCCGGGTCCGCGTAAACGGGGTGCACGGCCTGCCGCCGTACCGATCCCGTATCGCCGTCACGCCGCCGCAGGGTTGAACCAGCGCGGGATTGGAAAGAACGGTATCGGTCCCTGCGCCGCGACTGCTGGTTTCGTGGCGGAAGACGGCCTGTGAAAGCGTGGGAACAAGCCCGTATGCCGAAAGGTTTTCTCGACATCGTCAAAAATGTCCACCAGAACGGCAGCAACGCCGGGGACGAATATGGCGGGGCAGCGGGCAAGGACGGCAGCGGCCCGCCGACCGGAAGCTCCGGTAATTTTATGTTCGCCACCGGTATCGAGTGCTCGTATCCCACGATTGACCAGGGGCGCACCCGCCGCGACCAGCTGGAGGAGTGTGGGCATTATGAGCACTGGCGGCGCGATCTTGCCCTGGTCAAGGAGATGGGGCTGCGCGTCCTGCGCTACGGACTTCCCTACTATTCGATGCATCAGGGGCCAGGGCGCTACGACTGGAGCTTCGCCGACGAGGTGATGGCGGAGATGCGCCGGCTGGAGATCACGCCGATCCTTGATCTGCTGCACTTCGGCGTCCCGGACTGGCTTGGAAACTTCCAGAACCCGGAGATCCCCCTCCATTTCGCCGACTACGCCGAGGCGGTGGCGAAGCGGTACCCCTGGGTGCGCTACTGGACCCCGGTCAATGAGATCTTTGTTACCGCGCGTATCAGTGCAAAAGATGGTGTCTGGAACGAGCAGCGCCGGGACGACCGCTCGTTTGTCACCGCGATGAAGCACCTGGTCGCCGCCAGCATCCTGGCGAATCAACGGATCGCCCACCTGCGGCCCGATTGTGTGATCGTTCAAAGCGAGTCCGCGGAGTATACCCACGAAGCGCGCGCCGAGGTATCGCGCGAGGTCACGCTGCAGAACAAGCTGAACTTCCTATCGCTGGACCTATTGTACGCGGTCCCACCCGATACCGATGTCGGTATCTACCTGCTTGATAATGGCATGACGCGCGAGGAGTATGACTGGTTCCTGGTGGGCGAGCCACCCGGCTATCAGGTGATGGGCAACGATTATTACGGGCGCAACGAGCACATCCTGCTCCCGGATGGCACCATGATGCACGGCGAGGACGTGCTGGGGTGGTATCAGATCACGCGCCGCTTCTACGAACGATACAAAAAGCCGGTGATGCACACCGAGACCAACACGTTCAATGCTGACCTCGCCCCCGCCTGGCTCTGGAAACAGTGGATCAATGTCCTTCGGATGCGCCAGGATGGTGTCCCGGTTCTGGGCTTCACCTGGTACAGTCTGGTGGATCAGATTGACTGGGACATTGAGCTTGGCGAAAAAAAGGGCGTCGTCAATGCCTGCGGCCTGTATGATCTGAACCGCCAGCCCCGTCCGGTCCAGAGAGCATACCGGCAGCTTCTGGAGGCGTTCGGTCAAATCACCATCGTCCCGCATGGGGAGATGTTCGAGATCGGAGACCGGCCTGCCACCTTGAAAGTCGAGGTTTGACCGATGACTCTGACAGACAGAGCGCTGACCCTGGTTCTCCTGCACTATTTCGGCGGGTCGGGACAGGAGTGGAACGGAACGGTCACCGCGCTTGGGGACACCTACGACTGCCTGGCGCTGACCCTGCGCGGGCACGGAGGGACCAGCGACCGGGACGGATACGGAGGCGGAATCGAAACGCTCGCCGATGATGTCGCGGTGGCGATCACCGACGCGGCCCCGCGGCAATATGTGCTGGTGGGGCACTCGATGGGCGGCAAAGTCGCTCTCGTCGTCGCGGCCCGTCAGCCGGTCGGTCTACGCGGCCTGTTCCTCCTTGCGCCATCGCCACCGACCCCGGAGCCGATCACCGACGCTGACCGGGCGAACGCTCTCGCTTCCTGGGGGGACCGCGCGGCATCCGAAGACTCCCTGCGGAAGATCACCCGGCGTCCCCTGCCCTCTCAGTCGGTGGCGCGCTTCGTGGAGGACAACCTTCGTACCACGGAGGCGGTCTGGCGATGGTGGTACGAGAGCGGGAGTCGCGAGAATATCTCGGAGCAGATGGACCGGGTCGCCGCTCCCGTGCGAGTGCTTGTCGGCGCGGAAGACCCGGTGATCCCGCCAAAGGTGCAGCGGCGCGAGGTCATCTCGCGTCTCGCCGACGCCCGTCTGGAAGTCGTGCCGGATGCCGGGCACCTGCTGCCCGACGAAGTACCGAGCATTGTCGCCGCAGCGATCCGCCAGTTCGGCGAATCGCTCACCCCACAGGACTAAACGAACAGGGAGACCCAACTATGGAAAGCCGTCCCACCGCCGAGGAGATGCCCGCGCTGACCCTGCCGTACCCCGCCCGGCAGAGCGATATGACGCCCGCGCCGGACACCGACCTTTCTCAGTATCGCCCAGCGGGAAAACTGACTGGCAAAGCCGCCCTGATCACCGGTGGTGACTCCGGTATCGGGCGCGCCGTTGCGATCGCCTACGCTCTGGAGGGGGCGGATGTTGCCATCCTCTATAACGAAAACGACGAGGATGCCCGGACGACGCGCGATCTGGTCGAGGAGCGGGGGCGCCGCTGCCTTCTCCTGAAGCGCGATGTCCGCGACCCGTCCGCCTGCCGGAGCGCGGTTGCGGAGACGGTCGCGGCCTTTGGTGGCCTGAACATCCTGGTCAATAATGCCGCATATCAGAAAGCCCAGAAAGACTTCGCGGACATCACCGAGGATCAGTTTCGGCGCACGCTGGAAACGAATCTGTTCGGCTACTTCCATATGGCGCAGGCGGCGCTGCCGCACCTGTCGGAGGGCGATACGATCATCAACACCGGCAGTATCGTCGGCCTGGTCGGCAACGAGCTTCTGGTGGATTACTGCGCCAGCAAAGGTGGCATCCACGCCTTCACGAAAGCGCTTGCCCTGAACCTCGCCCCAAAAGGGATTCGCGTTAACTGCGTCGCCCCCGGGCCAGTCTGGACTCCCAATATTCCCGCTACGATGCCAGTGGAGGAGGTCGAGCAGTTCGGTCACGAGGTCGCCCTGGCCCGTCCCGGTCAGCCCGAAGAACTCGCCCCCGCCTACGTTTTCCTGGCCTCGGACGGGGACTCCAGCTTCATCACCGGTCACATTTTGGAGGTAACCGGCGGCAAGCTCTCCAGCGGATAGAGAGTAGGTACCTTCGGAATCTCTGGGGGTGCGATCAAGATTGGCTCCTCCTCCTTTACAAATGACGGATAGCCGCCACGGTTCAGGGAAAGTGCTTCGGCCTGTTCCCTGGCCGCCCCTTTCTCATCTCCCGATTTTTTGCGTAAAACAGCCCTTCGCTCGAGCACACCCGCTTTGAGCTGAAGGAGCGGGAGGGGAAAGGATTCAGGTATGTTCGACCAGTCCCCTAGCCAGATGTTGATTTCTCGCAGTGCCTCACGGTCGCGCTTTTGTCTCATCAACGAGGTGATGTAGCCAAACCCCGCGTATGGGGCAAACACATCGATGTGAAGAATCGGATCGTTTGCACACGCGCCCGGCAGATCCATTTTACTCAGACGATAAGCCGTTTCGAAATGAGTGTAGGACTC